>CAKZGI010000353.1 GCA_936914905.1 uncultured Trichormus sp.
TCCATAATCTGATGCTGTCTAAATCTCTACTGACTTTGAGTTTCTCTATTTCTTTGTCCAGTTCTACTACTCTATTTGTTAGCTTCTCTATACTTTTCCCCTCCTCAATCATGATTTCTACCAGTTGCTCTGTTGCAAACTGCTTCAATATCTCTCTGTCTAGTTTTGGTCGCAGGTTCTTTTTCATAACTGCTTGCTATATTCTGCCTCACCTATCACACTGGTCAATACCCCACGACCTCAATCCTTACACATCGGGCAACTATGTCCTTTTGAAGATTGCAATATTTACAATATGTTAAAATCATGAAAAATAAGGAGATAAAATAATGACATCAGGACATTTAGCAATTGTTAAAGATGGGTCAATAGAATTACTAGATCCTGTATCTGTCCCAGAAGGGCCAGAAGTATTTATTATTCCTATAATTTAATGCCAGGAAAAACAGAAGATTGGGAAAATTCCTCTTTAAATAACTTAAATCAATGTTATTCAGAAAATGAACCAGAATATACATTAGAATCAATTAAATAATATAACCCTGATTATGAAAGAAGGTAATATTATATTACCTCATATTCCCCAAGCAAATGGAGAAATAAAAACCGTCTAGCTCGAATTTTCAGATAATTGCCAAAATACCAGGACTTCTCTGTATGTGGAATTAGTACACAATTAAAACAACATATTTCTGATTTTGATGAAATGGTTTCACCTAGTGATTATGATTTTCAATCTATTGGTTTAGTTAGTCCATCTGTAATTAGACTGGGTTTCTTAACAGTTATTGCCCCTAACAATATAATTGGCTCAATTGCGACAGAAAGACACAAACAATTATTACATAATCTGAGTCAATATTTAATTCAATCAAGATAGGAACCAAGAAAAATCATATCACCTTGCCTGAAAAATATTCTGCACCATCTTTTTATCAGACCTAGCAGCAGCATTATCCAACTCTGCAGCTTCACCATCACTCAAAAACCAACCCAATGCACCAATATTCTCTTGTGCTTGTTCCAAACTTTTGGCACCAGGAATAGGAACTGTCCCTTTACAAATACACCAGTTAATAGCAACTTGAGACATAGTTTTGTTTCTTGTATTTGCTATTTCTCGTAAAGTCCCTAAAATACCTTGAATTCCTGGTAATATTTGCCTAAATAATATTCCTCTCACACCTTTAGGGAACTTGCCATTTTCGGAAAACTTACCTGTTAATAAACCCAAAGCTAAAGGACTATAAGCAATTAATTTTATTCCTAAATCATCACATAAATCCTTTACACCTAATTCCGTCACTGGATAGGTAGATAGTAATGAATACTGCACTTGCAAAGTTTGAATCGGTATTCCTCTTTCCTGAAATCTTTTATGTACCCATAAAAGTCGTTTTGTACCGTAATTAGATAATCCTACACCTTTAACTAATCCTTGTTCATATAAATCAGCTAAACCATCTAATAATCCTACTTCTTGCCAAGGTGCATAATTAGCTGTAGACCAGTGCATCTGAACTAAATCAACGTTTTTTCCTAATCTCTTCGCAGAAGCATGACAAGCAGAAATAATTGATTTTCTTGTCCATCTCCAAGGGTAAGCTGCTAACTTTGTAGCAATACAAATATGTTCTTTATTTAATCCTTGATATTCTCTAGCAAAGTTTCCTAAAAGTGACTCACTGCGTCCGTTTAATCTACCTGTACCATAGGAATCTCCTGTATCAAACAGGGTGACACCATTACTCACACAGAGGTTAAATACCTGTTGCAGTTGGTCATCGATGCTTTCATTGTATCCCCAAAGCAGTTGGTTTCCCCAAGCCCAAGTTCCACATCCCATTGTGGGTAAAGATACTGATTGACTGGTTTGCATATTGCTTTGCTAGAAAAAGTAAGTATGTTAGCAGTTTAGTATAGTTGGGCAGTTGAGCGATCGCGCAAAATAAAAAAGTTCCATGAAATACTGGTAACTTTAATGACACTGATGACTATTTAAATCTGAAAGACTTTATTGGTGCCAATACTTAGCTAGATGAGAAAACTAAGCTGACTCTCTGGCATTAACAATATACAAGTTCTTACCAAGTTTGGGGAATAAAACAAAGGGTTTGGGGAATAAAACAAAGGGTGTTTCCCATGCTGGTTGTTGTAAGTCAGGAGGTAGGAAGGTGAAGATGTCTTGGAAATTAACAGTAATCTTTTGAGATGTCTTGGAAATTAACAGTAATCTTTTGAGTAGCACCATTAACTAAGAAAGAAGTTACGTTTTTCTTTCCATCCTTATATTGGTCGTAAAGAGAATCAAGAACTTTCTTACGGAATTCCTTCACTGGAGAAACATAGATAAAATAGCCTTGTGTATCCAGTTCTTTAGCTTTCGCTGATGCTTTAGTTTCATCTGTAAAGAAAGCAATTTTTTGCAGTTAATGACATAATTTAGAGATGCTGATTTTAGGGATATAAAAACAACCTAGATCCAGTTTTCGTTAGTGAATACTCAAATCATTTTGAGCATTCCTTTCTAAGTATTTATTCACAATAATATTTCTGCTTTTAGTAACCTGAATCGTTAATTTAGATCAGTAAAAATCAGAAATATGTATTCTTACATAGCTTATACTTATCTAATAAGTGAAATAAATAAGTGAAATATATTAATTAGACTGACTGAGGTTAACAGTCATCCGATTTAGAATTTTAGATTTTGAATTTGAGATTGATTACACGGATAAAGCCGGAGGCTTGTAGCATCAAGGAATTATCGGTCAAAGTCACCTATTCCCTGCCTATCATGAATACTGAAGCTTTACCTCTGAACGTTTATATCTAAGGTTAAGGATTTCCCATTTTGGGTTTACACGGCCATTCTGGTGCGGGTCGCAGTCTTTCTGTTTTCAGAAAATCATTTATAGCGACGGTTTCAAACCTTTGCCCCAGATTTGCGCGGATACGGCAAAAGTCGCTGTAATGGCAATTTTTAATATGCAAGACCATTTGGAGGACTCAGAAGCTCTCCTAGACCGTTTTGAGATTGAAAAGTGTCTGGTATTGGGATGGTCACTAGGTGGAATTTTGGCTATGGAATTGGTATGGAATTGGCATTGCCCTTACCACAGCGAGTTACTGGGTTGATATTGGTGGTAACTTCAGCTAGACCTTGGGGTAATCATCCTCCTATTTCTTGGCAGGATAATGTTTATACTTATGTGGCGGCGCTATTAAACTATATCAAACCTAGTTGGTCTTGGAATATTGAAACTTTTCGCAAGTGATCGCTCTTTCGCTATCTCATTCAATAACATACACCCACAGCTTACGGTTACATTGCCAGGGAAGCTATACCAGCTTATTTACAAACTTCTCCATACTCTACTCACGCCCTCTATAGCGCCATCAAAGCAGGGTACAACTGACTTCCTGACCTAGAAAAATACAATGTCCTAGTTTGGTGCTTGCTGGTTCTCAAGACCGCCATATTACTGCGGATTCTAGCTTGGAGACAAGACGAAATCTCAAGAATTCTCAGTGGCAATGTTACCCCAATACTGCCCATCTTTTTCCCTGGGAAATACCTCAACAGTTGCTCTTCGATATTGACCAATGGTTAGAAACACACTCAATAATTACTAATTCGTAATTCGTAATTAAGAGGGTACAAACCCCCACTAATTGCAATTACGAATTATTCTGACATCTAGTTTCAATCTTTCTCAACACCTGTATGCACAGTTTTCACCCATTTTAGACGTTTGGGACGTACTGACATCCGGGCGGTAGTGCTACTCATAACTACCAACCAATGCAACATATAAATACTGCCGCGAATGGTTTGTAGAAGTAACACAAAATAGTTAGATGTTTTCTGATCTTGGTGTGTCCGCCTTAAACCAGCAAACATCCCCACAAAAGACATCGTAACTGACAGACCAGTTACAGAAGCTAATACTGGTGGACGATGGCGAATTACAGACATTAATAAATCTGGTATTGCTGCTGTCGGTAGGATATACATAATCAGCAGAAAAATCAGCAAATCCAAGGTTTTCCGCGTCCCCATGCGGTTTTGAAGGATCAGATCCCAGTAATCTAAATAACGCTGATAACCACCTTCAGCCCAACGGTTACGTTGATGCCAAAGAGCGATCGCATTTGTGACTCCTTCTTCTTGCACTGGGGGATAGAACATACATTCAATATCCCATTTATCCAGATTCAGGCGAATTGTCAAATCCAAATCATCGGTGATGGTTTCCTCATTCCAGCCACCGCAGCCATCCAAAGCTTGACGACGGACAAATTGACCATTACCCCGCAGTTCACCAAGACCACCAATAGTAGTCCGTTGTTGTTGAAACCAAGTATCAACAGCCATTTCTGCCATTTGTCCCTTAGTCCAAAAATTCTCCTTAGCGTTGGTGATCGCTTTTCGCACCTGCACCGCCCCCACCTGTTCTTTTTGGAACAAAGGCACTACCTGTAATAGTAAATCTGGGTTAACTTGGGCATCAGCATCAAATACCACAATAATATCTCCCTTTGTCATTGGTAGGACTTGATTCAAAGCTCCTGACTTACCACCAGTATCCTCAGCGGAACGTCTGAGTACCTTGAGTTGCTTGTATTCCTGCTTCAGTTCTGCCAATAAATGCGGCGTATTATCCGTACTATTATCGTCAATAATCCAGACTTCATATTCGCCATTGGCATATTCAAGACTACAAAGACTCTTGACTAATCTACCAATAACTGCTTCTTCATTTTTTGCGGCCACCAACAAAGATACAGAAGGCAAATCTCCATGTATTTCTTTGTGATGGTGGCGGGGTCTGGCAAAAATAATACCCAAGGCGTGAATACCAAGGATAGTTGTCAGTCCGAGAATGAAAATATAACCCCAGGAAACTAAATGCAAAGCGATCGTCCCACTCCAGACAATAGTCAAGACCAGGGCGGCTTTGGGTCTACGTCGTTTAAACCGGTGTGAAAGTAAATACACAGCATTCGCCTCTTCCACTGACTCTTGTTGTGCTGATAGGTCAGACACTAGGGAGTTAAGAGGAGCAGAGGTTCCGTTATCAGAGTCGTTTTCCGGCCAGGAATTCGCTGGCATAGTTAATTTAAGTAAAAACCAGTATCTGTTTAAAGTTTACAATTCCCCTGTGAAAGTTAGCAAAATTCTAGAATTTTGCTAACTTTCACAACCGCTTTTCTTGACCTTGGGGAGCATCGCAAAACGTAAGAATTCACGAGTCAGGAGTCAGGAGTCAGAATGTTTGAGAAATTGGTTAATTATCAAATATGTCTTTTTGGCGTTAGCCTGAAAAATCTGACTCGTGATGGGTGAATGCTTACCCCAAAACTTACCTGAACTTATAACGAATAACGATCTGTATAATACTCAGTATTTTTCATAAATTACAAATATTTTTTTTAGTCTGTGTGAATACACATAGTTGTGGGAATACTATTGATGAAAACTCAATATCCCCGGTTATTAGCCAACTTGAGGAATCTTAAACGATGTCTATCGACCAACTCCAGCCTGTAAGCCAGCAACAAGCTACGGTATATCTACCGTACATCCAGCAAAGCAAACGGAATTTCTTACCCTATGCCATCAGTCTTTATCAAAAAGGCTTTGTGGAAGGACACCGCAAAATAGAACGCAGTAAAAATATTCCTTTTATTGCTACCTGGAACGTTGCCACCCTTCCCTCAGACCTGACCCGCTGCCGAATCCAGTTTAATGGCAATGCTGAATTAAGTTATGAGGTCAGGATGGCCAGTTTTGAGTTTATTAATTTTTTAATTGAACTAATGGAAAATTATAAGCGCCAAAAACTTAGTGATTTTTCCACAACTTTTTACCGCAAACTACTGAGTATAGAAGATTGAATCAGAAGGCAGAAGGAGCAGGGGGCAGGGTCAGTAATATATCCCCCCCAGTCCCTAGTCCCCAATCCCCAATCCCCACAGAAGCGATTTCTGCTGCTTCAGCTAAAATTAGGAAACACCTAGCTGGGTTCAACAGACTTTTGAAATTAGGAGTGCATGGCGTGCCAACATCTTTTAAATATTTGCTGATTGGATCAATAGAGACTTACAGTGGTAAATCCGCAACAGTTCTAGGTTTGTCTCATCAGCTAAAGCAGAAAGGACTGGATATAGCCTACGGTAAACCACTGGGAACTTGTTTGCACAATGCTGATGGGACTGTAGTCGAAGAAGATGTCCAGTTCATTACTCAAAACCTAAAACTGTCGGAAAACCACGTGGCACCGACTTTGTTGGCGTTGGATGAGGTCAGAGTCCAAAAACGGTTGCGAGGAGAAGATCAAACTAATTATCAGCAGTCACTAATACAGCATTATTTACAAATACCAAGAGGTGATTTGATGCTGTTAGAGGGGGCCGGTAATTTAGCAGAAGGTAATTTGTTTGGCTTGTCTTTGCTGCAAGTTGCTCAAGTCTTAGATACAGCTGTGCTGTTGGTACATCGCTATCAGTCATTACTCTCAGTTGAGGTGCTGTTATCTGCAAAAAAACAGATAGACGATGGCTGTGGGAGGCAACGCCAACGCTTGATTGGTGTTGTGATCAATGAAGTTCCCGCCGAACAATTAGAAGCTGGTAATAGTCTATTACGTCCATTTTTGGAACAACAGGGTATTCCTGTACTAGCAATGCTACCTAAAAGTGACTTACTCCGCAGCGTTAGTGTGGAAGAACTGGTAAAACAGTTAGGTGCAGAAGTTTTGTGTAGGAGTGATCGCTTAGATTTATTGGTGGAAAGTCTAGCTATTGGGGCGATGAATGTAAATGCGGCGGTCAAATATTTCCGCAAACGCCGCAATAAGGCAGTAGTTACAGGAGGCGATCGCGTAGAAATTCAGCAAGCAGCTTTAGAAACCTCTACCCAGTGCCTGATCCTGACCGGACAATTACCACCTCCTGCCTTTATTCTCAATCGTGCTGAAGAATTAGAAATCCCGATTTTGTCTGTTGACCTCGACACCTTGACCACCGTAGAGATTGTTCATCGCACTTTCGGACAAGTCCGTGTCCACGAACCTCTAAAAGTAGAGTGCATCCGCCAATTAATGTCCGAATATTTTGACATTAACCGTTTGTTATCTCAACTAGGATTAAACCCAGCAGCAGCTGTATCTTAGTATTATTACTGACCCAAATTACCAGTTAATCGCCAGCATAAATTCTACATCTGAGTTGATTTGTGAGATTATATGCACAATCAACTTAAGTTACTTACAAATAATTGTTCAACATTTATACTAAGGACTTGGTGAAACGTTTCCATCAATAAACTTTTTGTTACTTAACGTTTCAATCTAGAAAACATAGCAATATGTAACTCTAGTTGGCTTCTCAACTACACGCTGTTTGATAGAATATCTAGGTCGTTTAATCTGATCACCTCCATCTTTGAGCCAGTCAATAGACCTCATCAACCTTGATATATTAGCGCAAGAACTGGCAACAATCCAGCAAACAGGTTCTAAACGAATTGCCTTGTTGGGTTCGCGTCACGTGCCAATTACTCATCAAAATCTAATTGAAATGATGACTTATGCCCTAGTTTTATCGGGCAATCGTGTCATCACTTCTGGTGCTACAGGTACTAATTCAGCTGCTATCAGGGGAGCCACACGGGCTGACCCAAATTTGCTGACAGTAATATTACCTCAGAGCTTGGAATGCCAGCCATCTGAATCACGCCAGCAGCTAGAGCAGGTCATGCATCTAGTCGAAAATCCCAGTAATGATAATCTGTCTTTAGCTGAGGCTAGCTACCTGTGCAATAAGGAGATTGTTTCCCGTTGTCAGCAACTTATCTGCTTTGCTTTTCACGATAGCCGCACCCTGCTGCAAACTTGTGGCGACGCAGAAGAACAAAGAAAAGTGGTGACACTGTTCTACTTTGACTAAAGTAGAACAGTGTCACCACATAGCTAATGATAGAGATGGGAAATTACCATTGGGTATTGGGTAATGATTTTTCTAAATTACTCAGTACCCCTTCACAGCTAGAAATATTTGACTATATTTTTAGTAACTATAAACGCTTCCAAAATTCAACATTTCATATCTAAAATTTCTATGGCTTCTACTTTTTCTTTTGACATTGTGAGCGACTTTGACCACCAAGAATTAGTTAATGCTATTGATCAAGTAGTACGAGACATCAAAAGCCGTTACGATCTCAAAGATACACAAACTACTGTCGAATTAGGCGAAAAAACTATTACTATCAGCACCGATAGTGATATGACCTTACAGGCTGTACACAGTATACTGCGAGAAAAAGTAGCCAAACGTAACCTCTCCCAAAAAATCTTTGATTTTGGCAAAGTTGAATCTGCCAGCGGCAACCGCGTCCGTCAAGAAATTACCCTCAAAAAAGGCATCAGCCAAGAAATTGCCAAACAAATTTCTAAATTAATTCGTGAGGAATTCAAAAAGGTGCAAGCTTCAATTCAAGGTGATGCTGTGCGGGTAACTGCCAAAGCTAAAGATGATCTACAAACTGTGATTCAGCGGCTGAAGCAAGAAGATTTTCCTGTCGCTTTACAGTTTACAAACTATCGTTAGAGACTGGACTGGCGACTGGGGAGGACAATATAGTTCTTGAGCATGGTCAGTTATCAGGATATCTGGTGAAGTTTAGAGTGAATAGCCTCTCTATTTTCCCTCAAACTCACAATTTTTACCTTGACATACCACTAGTTCAGTGAAGATCGCATAGCTAACATCCAAGGCTTCGGCAATATGTTACACCAAGGCGGGAAAAAGTCATCTCCAGTCACTGTGGCTGTTCCTGCTACCAATTTTTTCAGTGTTAATTCAGCCCGTTAGTGTTCTCTTAGTTCTTACTGTAATTTTTGGTGGGTGGTAGCTTCCTGAAGAGCGATCGCCAATTGTATTGTTAACAGTTGCAATAGTTCAATTTCTGATTCTTATGAGTAAGGAGGATGCTGGCTTTGGGTGACGTTGAGAAAGCTCCACAGTTCATCACTACACAGAAGCGGCATCAAAATCTTGGCACGGATCTGGAGGCTAATCAACATATCGCAGTGACAGTCTGACATTTCAGTTGTGTAAATATCTGATACAACACGAATCTTTCCTTGGCAATACATCTGAACTAGCTGTTGCCGAAAACATTGGTCTTGAATTTGTTGTCCTAGCAGAGACAGAGCGGAGTTTGTGGACTCAGCTACAGTGATTACTTTCCCATTAGCATCTAATTGCCAAATAGTGACGCGATCACAATTCAACAATGGGCGTATCTCTTCCACAGTCGTGTCTAGAATCGTTTGCAAACTCAAGGATGATCGAATTTAGATAGTAACTACTCAATACCTTTGCCAAAAAAAGAGTATGAAGAGAGGGCTGGCTCTGGCATTGTTGATCTTAAGGCTTACTTTCGTGCGTGGTTTTCGATATGTTTGTGAAATGTTAAAAATTCTTCCGGAATAACCAGAGCCTATTTTATTAGGCCAGATTTTTGCCAAGCTTACCTCTCTTGTTGGTATTCACAATGTTTCTACATCCGTTGAACCCTCGTAAATTCGCGAAGGTATTGAGCGAATAACCGGGAAAAGTTTGTATACTCTGATTTGTTAATCTTTAGTTCTGGCCTGCTAGATTGACCAAATTTCTTCATCATCATCTAATAAATTTTGTGCTGCTTCTAACATAGATGTGGCAAGGTCTTTTAAGTCTTCCCGATTATTTAAATAGGTTTTTAAGGCTTCCATGGGGTCAATACTGCTGCTGGCACTTAATTCCGGAATGCGTGGTTTAGCCAACTGACTAACTAATTCTGGTTGAATAGTATATGTATGCGCTGCACTTAAAGCACTATGGACAGAGGAATTGTCAATTAAATTTAACTGTTCCGATCCCAGTTTGTAAATCAGTCTAACTACGGTATCTTGCAGATCGTGTTTTGCAATCACCTTAAATAATACTGCTTGAGGATCATTACTCTTAGATAAATCTACCTCAATAGTGCGAAAAATCCGAACAGGTAACGAGCAAAATTCCCACTCTACACTTCCCCGTTCTAATTCCACAATTACATAACCCTTATCTTCTGTCTCTTCACTAAAATCCACCCGTTCAATACTACCCGGATAAATCACCGGCGGGTCATTCGATTTATTTAAATTCTGGTGTCGGTGAACATGACCCAAAGCTACATAATCAAAACAAGGGCGTGTCAGCAAAGATAGAGGTAAAGTAAAACCCTTACCCACAGCCAACAAACGTTCCGCACCTAAAGTTGCATTATCGGCCATCAAATGCCCCAACAGTACCGTAGGTACATTTGGGTCAAGTCTGCGAATCTCCCCTTCTAAAACCACTTGTAACCGTTCCATTAACATTTGATTAACATCAGCCATAGATAGACCCGTAGTTTCCTTGCGAGTCATCAAAGCAGAACGAGTTAACCAAGGAAGTGTAATTACTTGCACCATTCCGCTACGGGTTTGGATGTGGTGAGTTGTCAACTTATCACCGACCACAAACCCTGGTACACACAAAGTCCGGTAAATATTTAAACTTGCACCTCCCACACCTTGGGAATGTAAGTCATGATTACCAACCAGCAGCACCGTCGGAATATCAGCATCTACCAAACGGCGAAATTGACTAGCAAAAGCCTCTTGCACATAAGGTGGTGGTGTAGCATCAGGAAAAGCATCACCGCCAAATATCACCATATCCACATTATCTGTTAAAGCTCGGTCAATACACAAAGATAAAGTATTAACAAAATCTTCTAATCGGGTATTCAAACCCGTCACCGGATTGATGCGTCCGTGGGAAAAACCGCTTCCTATATGGATATCTGAAAGGTGGAGAATTTTAATCATAATTAGTCAGTGGTTATTAGCGATTAGTTATTAGTCATTAGACCTCTTACATAATTAATTTTATGTTAAAATAGGGGTTATCTTTGTTTTAGCCAAAAGTTAGAGTTACACAGTTATGTTTGAATTAGCGAGCGCAAAGAACACTAAAAGTACATAAAATCTAAGACTCTCTATCATACCAGAGACACAATTTTGCAAGAGGTCTATTGGTTTAGAATTAACCACAATTTTCAATCACCCGGTTTCGTTACAATTACGGACATATTTAATCATACATCTTTACTATGTTACAGCCAGGAAAGCCTTTAAAACAAGGTCCGCAATATGTAATAGAAGAAGAAATTGGTCCTGGGGGTTTTGGTGTTAACTATAAAGCAAAACATAAAGATTAGAATTTTACCCTTGTGATTAAAGTCGTAATGTAACAGTAATACCCAATTAATATAAGGCTGCATAGAATAGAATTTCAATAAAAATTGACCGCAGATGAACGCAGATCAACACAGATAAAGATGGACAATCAAAATTCAAAACATGATACTTTCAAACAACATCCTGTCAATCCTCAAATCCTGGACATCCTGATTCCGACAAAATACATAGATTAAGGTGCATTACGCTGTCGCTAACACACCCTACTCTGATTTAATGACCAATAACTAAATGTGAATTCCACACTCAGTTTTAGCAGTTCCCCTCCAACGTCCAGCGCGTTCGTCTTCACCATCAGCTACTTTGGTGGTAATGGGTTCATCGCCAATACTAGGATAACCTTGGTCATGGAGAGGATTGTAAATTACTCCATGTTCAGCTACATAAGCCCAGCTATCCTTGCGTGTCGAAGCAGCTATGGGATTTACTTTCAATCTTCCGAGATTATCTAATTCAAATATAGGCATATTCGCACGGGTAACAGCTTGGTCACGGCGACGGCCTGTAATCCAAGCTGTGGTGTTGAGTTCTTGTAGACCCCGTAGCAGTGGTTCAATTTTTGTAACTTGGTGGAATTCTGTAATATCTTTATCCCAAAGTGCTTCGCCATACTTAGCGGCAAAGGCTTCGCGGGAGTCTAAATCGGGAGTTTTATAAGTTTGCAAATCTAGGTTATAGATTTCTTTAGCTTTAGCAACAAGTTCCAAGGTTTGGGGAAAGTGATATAAGGTATCGAGAAAGATTACAGGAACTGGATGTTTCAGTTCAGTATAGAGAATGTGAGTAATGACCAAGTCATCGACGTTAAAGGCGCTGGTTTGTACCAGTCCTGTGGGGACGTTTTCAATAGACCAAGCTAGTATTTTTTTGGGTGTTGCGGTTTCAAATTGTTGATTTAAGCGATCTAAGTCAAAAGCTATGGAAACTGTCATGATGATTCCCTAGAAAAGATATTTTTACCTTAATTAAGCTTTATTTTACCCTATAAAGGCACGTATCCCTGTCGATAATAGGGTATTTATTCTGTACGGATATCATAATTATTTGAAATAAAGCTGCATAGAATCGGATATAAAAAATAATTAGGGTTTGCTGAAAAAGTCTTTTCGTAAGGGCTAGGAGTCAGGAGTCAGGAGGGAGAATTAGAAGGGGGTAAGAATAGTCTCTCTCGAATCTGGGAAAGTGATTGGCTTCCCTAGTGGCGCAGGCAATCGGTTTTTGATGGTTTCAAGGCTTATTTCTTGCACCTTATTGACCTTTTTAACCCCTTAAACTCCTGATTTATAAGGTTTTTCTGTTTATAGAGCTTAATGCCACGCTACGCTATCAGCAAGCCCTGATTACTCGTATACATATACAGATAAATGCGTTTAACATAATAGAAATGATAGAAATTATAACAAATCAACCAATATTAGTACAATTATGAATACTAAGTGCTGATACGGTTTTAATTTCATGAATAAAAAATGAATATATACTAAGTTCTCTTAAGTAACTTTAAGTTTTACTTTATTTTGCATAGACTTTATATATTCCTTTATACAAATCCTGTTAATCTTAACCTAAGCCTTAACATAATAAGGATTTTACTGAGAAATGAATAATACAAAATTACCAAATAGCTTGGGTCAATCTATAGTCATGGGTTTTTTAATCGTTTTGATCAGTGCAGGGATCATCACAGTCATGAGCGTTTTTTAGTAAAAAAACACGATCTACAAGTAGAAGGCAAAAGGCTCAAAGGCAAACAATTAGGTAATAGGAGCGTGGGTAGATGGAGAAAATAACCTATTTATTGCCTATTGCCTTTTCCTAGTGATAACTGATAAACTGTTAACTGTTAACGGAAACTCCCACGGGACAAGCCACATTAGTACCACCTAAACCACAATATCCACCGGGATTTTTGGCTAAATATTGCTGATGGTAGTCTTCAGCATAGTAAAATTCAGGTGTATCTAAAATCTCCGTGGTAATTTTGCCATAACCAGCACCATTAAGTGCTTGTTGATAAGCGTCCCGTGATGCTTCTGCTTTTTGCTTTTGAGTTTGGGAATAAACGTAAATACCCGAACGGTATTGAGTACCACTGTCATTACCTTGACGCATACCTTGGGTGGGATTATGACTTTCCCAGAAAACTTTTAACAGTTGGGAATAACTAATTACTTTAGGGTCAAAAACTACAAGCACTGCTTCATTATGACCAGTTAAACCTGTGCATACTTCTCTGTAGGTTGGGTTGGGTGTGTAGCCAGCAGCATAACCAACCGCAGTGCTGTAAACTCCTGGTTGTTGCCAGAATTTACGTTCTGCACCCCAAAAACAGCCTAAACCAAACATTGCTGTTTCCATCCCTTCCGGAAAAGGCGGTTTGAGAGGATTGCTGTTAACATAGTGTTTTGCCGGTACTGCCATCTTGTCTGTGCGTCCTGGTAAGGCTTGTTCAGGTGAAATCATAGCCAGTTTTTTACCTAATCCGAATATTCCCATTGATCTTGATGAATGTTATGAATGATTGCGTTTCTTTTTTATTTTAGAACTTTATTGAGTTGCGCTAAAAATCCTACCGCACTAAGGCTGATGGGTGATAGTAATAACTACATAAGGCATATGTCTGAATATATACAGGAGATTATCCTCCTCCGACAATAGTAACTACTTCCAAGCAATCACCATTTTCGATTTTAGTTCCTGACCAAAATTGACGGTGTAAAATTTCACCATTATATTCCACCGCCACCAAATGAGGATTAAAACCCAACTGCTGAAGTAATTGAGGTAAAGACGTTTGGGATACACAACTCTGTATTTCCCCATTGACTTGTAAACTAATTTGAGAATTCATAATAAATCAATTCAAAATTCAAAAGTTGATTAATTTTTCCTATCTTCCCAGTCCTCAGTCCCCAGTCCCCTACCTACTTCCGATAAAGCTGAGAAATAAAATACTGTGTGACTAATGTAGGTTGTTCAGCTTGCATGAGCGATCGTACTACAGCTACTCTTTGACCTCCAGCATCAATCACATCATTAATATTACTCGCATCGATTCCCCCAATTGCAAACCAAGGAATTGGACAATTTTTGGACGCATACCTGACATATTCCAAACCTGCTGCGGCTTTACCTGCTTTAGTTGGTGTTTCATAAACTGGACCCACACCAATATAATCTGCACCTTCCGCAATTGCCCCTTGCATTTCTTGGGGATTTGTGGTAGATAGCCCGATTAACCGTTGTGAACCCAATAATTGCCTAGCAACTGCGATCGGCATATCTTGTTGTCCTAAATGCACTCCATCTGCACCCACAGCCAGCGCCAAATCTACCCTGTCATTGATGATAAACAAAGCACCATAATCGTGACATAATTGCTGGAGTTTCCTGGCTCTTTCCAGATGAATCAGATCATCAGATGTCTTTTCACGATACTGTAGCAGCATTAGTCCGCCTTTGAGAGCTGCTTCCACAGTCTCCAAACAATTATCTACTGGCGATGTTACCAAATATAGACGCGATTGCCCCAGTAATTGATGACGTTGATAACCCATCAAAGTGCTTTCTAGAGTATAAACCTGATAACGCATCTGCTTAAAAGCACTCCCCATATTTGGGTCATACAGTTTGCCATATTCCTCCAAAACCCTCAGTGCTTCTTGGACACGACAAAAATTAGCTTGTAACAAAGATGTGATATCAGCCCGTTGTTCCTCTTGAGGATGAGTTAAATCCGTACCAGGATCACCAAGTGTATCTCGTGCGGCCCTCATTTGTGCCGTATGCCACCGACCAACCTCTTGACGTAAGTCCTTACAAGCTTCAGCTAACGAGGCATCATTTAATCCAAAGCGACACCATTCTTCAATAATACGCAACCCTTCACGAGCGCGATCCAAATTAGCATCCAGAATGCGGTATACCACTTGTTGTGTTTCTTGTCCTTGATGATGGGCTGTAACCATTAAAACAACCCCATTATGAGTTTAATTAAAATTGACATATAGCAATCCGATTTAATTTGTTATTTTACTTATGTTGTCTGGATATTAGCCATTGGGCATTGGAAATTGAGTTTATTCACGTTACATTGAGGATTGCTACACTTAAAATTTACTAATTTATTTGTAGAAAAATAGCCACTTGGTCGGCTTTACTGGTAATATAATTGACATATTCAGGTCTGGAAGTCTGAGAACATTACTGATTAGTGTGTTACCGGAGTTGTATATAGTTTATGCCTCTTCTTAATTTTATTCCTAGCCGTAAAGCAGAGATGCTGTTTCAAAAACTCATTTTCTCAGAATTTAACAGACTTTCAGTTACACCTTTCCCAATTGTATGTTGGACCTTGGGTTTGGCGGTAGTAATTCCAGCCTTATGGAGTAACAACATTAGCAGTGCAATCGCTAAAATTCCCACAACATCAACAAAAGTAGTCCAGAGTGAGAGAAAAATTTCTCAGGTTAACATCCTCTTTGTCAACCCAAGTATCGACAATAACTAAGAAAGTAACGCTAGTGAAATCGCTCCCTTAAAGACAATTACCAAAGCCTTGCAACTAGCACAACCAAATACTCTCATTATCCTTGCTCCAGGTACATAGAGCCCTAAAACAGGTAAAGTATTCCCCATCATCCTCAAACAGAATGTAGCTGTTCAAGGAGATATTCGCAACCAAGGCAGAACCGTCAAAATTATCGGTAGTGGTGAATACCTCAGTCGCAGCTTTGTCCGTCAAAACGTCGCTATTGCCGGTGGTAACCTAGCCAGTTTAAGCGGAGTCACAGTCACCAACAACACCAACAGCCGTGGTTATGGTTTATGGATCGAATCGGCTAATCTCTTGATTCAGGAAAATACATTTACTGGCAATACCCAAGATGGCATTTCTACCATTGGTAGAAATGCCACTCCTATCAATTAGCAAAAATTATTTTTATCAAAATGGTGCCAATGGCATTACCGTTTCTGCTGATTCCCGTCCTGAAGTTTGGGAAAATGTCTTTCAAAACAAAGGTTTTGCGATTAACGTCGCTCAAAATGCTTCTACTATACTTCTACTATAATTGTTGGTAATCAAATTTCCAACAACAGATCGGGAATTGTGGTTCAAGCAAATACCAGCCCGATTTTACGAAAAAATATCATTCAAAGCAGTAAAGAGGATGACTTGGTCAATGATAACCAAGTTATACCATATTTAGGCAATTCCAGTGAGCCAGGTGGCAACCAATTTAGGAATAATACCCGCTATGATATTAACGCCAAAGCTGCCAAGCAGGTAATTTTCGCTGGTGGAAATAACATATCTAATCTAAAAATTGCATCATTGGCAATGTAGATATTAACGCTACAAAAGCAACAATTTTTAGAAATTCTGCAACTAATTCTGTCTCTGGACAGCAAATATCCATAGGAGGAGAGATAGTTTTTGCAGAACCCAATATCCCCAGAGCTTTCAAAAATAATCCCACCCCTAAAATAGCCCCAACTAATCTACAAAATTCTGTTCCAAAAACTAATTCTCAAAGCAATACACCGCTATTAAATTATGTGTGAGTTGAACCCAGAGTTATTGAACAGGGTCTAATTGAATCAGAAGTAATGGAATCAGGAATAATTGAATTTATTGCTCCTCAAGCATCCAATTCCACAACAACCAACAACGGGAAACAGTGCTTTCTGTAGTCCCTGATGCTTTTGCTAAAGTCTCACAAGGTCGCACAGTCATGCAAGTACAAGTTTTTAGCACTCAAAATAAAGCTAGCGACATGGTTCAAATTCTCAATAGCAGGGGTTTGAGAGCCATCATCGAGCTATTGAATTAATTTGTAATTGGATTAGGACGAAGAAAGGGGTGTAAGGGTGTGGGGGTGTAGGGGAGGAAAATAAATTCATACTGCTGCCTTTTGCCTCCTCTCTCCCATCACACAGCAAATTCAGCTTCTTCAGCAGTCATGGCTTTTAGTTTGGATGTGAATGACTCAGTGTGATCGCTCCTGTGAGGAGTGAACTGGCCAATTGGCGGATTATTAGCATTTCCTAGCAGCAGTTTTGGTATTTGAGCAGGAACCAGGCTTTTTTGAGCAATCAGCTTTTGACTGACGGTTGCTGCTAACTGTCGCTTGCTAACATCTGTTACCACTTTAAATGAAGGAGATGTTAAAACACGGCCGTCCGGTTCTCCATTGGCCAGAGTTCGGGATGCAATGTGACTCTCTCGGTAATTATTACCTCCTTGAGCAGGCAGTAATTGAAGATTTTTCGGTTGCTCAATTGGCTGCGCTTGCGGTATTGGTGGTAAAACAGGGGGAGATATTTTGGTTAAATTGGCTGGAAACTTACTGCAAATTAGGCGTTCAAATTCCATGTTGAAATGATAAATCACCTCACCTCGCCGTAGCCAAAAGTTTAATATTTGTTGTACTGATATCGCTTTATAGCGTCCTTGATACAGTGCCTCAATAACTGCTAGATTTAGCCAATTAATTGGGTAATCATATCGCCAACGGTTAATTAACTCACTGGCACTGTACCCATTGAGGTCAAAACTATAGTGGACTAATAAGTTGACGGCCAATTGGGCGGAGGTATCTGGGGGTGTTGTTAGCATGGGGCTTTTAGTTCCAGGCAATAGGTATAAATGTGTCACCCATCGCATCTAGCCTAACGTCTTTTTAGCTACATGAATGTTTGTTCAGAAGCTGCAAATTTTATAGGTAGTGTTTTTTATTCTACTTGTCAATCGCTAATATGCAAAATAATATGGTATAACTTAAGCACTTGACAAATGTACTTTTGTATGGAATTTAAGGTAAACCAAGAGAGCAGGGCCGTAGGAGAAAATAACCACTGATAACTGTTAACTGATAACTATGTTCATGGGTTTGACCCGCTGGAGAGCGACTACTGCCTGATAAATCATAGCTGCAAGCTAGCCGCGTGTGAAATCTCGTTTTGGTGCAAGTAGTTTGGAGTCTGGATAATTAATGATCATTTTATATTGTGTGGCAGTAGTGATTGCTGTGCGAGCATATTCAGGAATAGACTTTCTATTACTATAGATATTTAATAAGTCGGTGCTAGCTGTTGGTAATCCCAGTCCGTTGACAAGAGAAACTATGACCTGTAGGCCTTCTTCTGATGAAGAAGAAGTGTGCGATCACTAAGAGCGCCCACAAAACCCCCAATAGCAGACTGTTGAATCGCCTTAGCAGCCCAAAAATTTGACGGTACATCAGTAAATTCTGTGGCTTGACATTTGGACACAGGGTTAAAAGCAGCAGCTATGAAAGCTGCATATTGAGCGCGAGTCATAGGTTTATCTGGTTGGTAACTATCATCAGCAAAACCTTGAGTTAAATTCATGCTTACCAAAGCCCGAATAAAAGGTTCTGCCCAATGTCCCACTAAATCAGAAAATGAGGGAATATCTGTATCTGGTTTCACCATATAAGCAGAAGGTGTGGCTTCTATTTCACCTTTAGCCACCAATGCCTGATAAACTAAAGCAGCTACCTCCGCTATTTCACCTTTAGCCACCAATGCCTGATAAACTAAAGCAGCTACCTCCGCACGGGTGATTTCTCGTAATGGTTATAAAAGTTCTAATTGTGGATAATTAACCACCAGCAGCTTTTGGGTAGCAATTGTGACTGCATTGCTAGGATAACTGGGAATTTGCGCCCGGTCTTAGTACACTCTTAACCCATTGGGATTACTGCCAGAACATTTCAAACCATTGACAATATATACTATGGCCTGAACCTTGGTTAAATTTCGTCCTGGTGGAAAAGTCCCATCAGGGAAACCACCCAAAAACCCCCCATTAGCAGCATTTACAATAGCACCAGCAGCCCAAAAATCAGTTCTCACATCCTTAAACTTATTTAAATAATTGCTATCAGGGAGTTGAAAAGTGTTGGTAATTAAGGCAGCAGATTGAGCGCTAGTAATTGTTGTGGATGGTTGAAAAGTACCATCAGGAAAGCCACTAATAAAACCTCTATTCACCAAAACTTGAACAAAAGCAGCAGCCCAATGTCCATCTAAATTAGAAAAACTGCTACTAATTCCCACTTGACTGGGAGTGTCAACTGTAGCCGCAATAAATTCTACCAACCCCTTCACCTGAGTAGGACTCAACTGATTACGCACAGAGATTAACTCTTGGGAAGATAAATTTTAGACATCAAATTCACCTTGGTTGCGAAAAATATTATCAGCCTGGTCTTGTTCTTTACCCAAGTCAGGATTTACATTACCATTTACCAACAAACCACCTTAAATATTTTTGCTCATCAGATTGTGTCGCAGTACAGGACTAGCATCACGAGACAATGCGATCGCTATTCGGTTATTTGTGAGTTTATTATTAGCTACCAGAGGAGGTGCAAAATCAATAACAGCTATCCCCAGAGGGTTATTTTCAAATACATTCCGCAATACTTCCCCTTTGCTATAACGTGCCATCATTAACCCACTGGCTACATTCTGCACAAACAGATTATCCAAAATCGCAAGTTTAGCGTTACCAGTTGCAAATATCCCTTATCTCCCACATTTACTGAAAGTATTATTTGCTAAAGTCGGATTTGTGGATTCAATCCAAATCCCCGTACCCCTAGCAATAGGATTACTTACAGTCACACCCAACAAACTTGCATCACCTAGCAGCAATAATGTAATATTTTGTAGACCAAAAGTAGGACTTTGATACTCACCACTTCCAGTAATCACAGTTAACTGACCGTTATTAGCTTCATTACCCACCACTAATATCCCCCACCAACAATCAGGGGAAACACCTCACCACTAGCAGTGCTGTAAGTCCGCGCTGCTAACTGAATAATTGCCGATGATTGAGTCGCCTTTAAAGCACCAATGATAGTTCTGAAAAAACTCAGGCGAGAACGAGTATTAGCATCATTGCCTGTAATAGGATTTACATAGATTATGGAGACGACCATAATTTATAATCTATAATTCTTAATTAATAATTTATACTCTATACTTTAAATCTGTAAAAATTAAAAGCTCCCCAACTCATTTAAGAAGTGGGGGATATTGCACGCGAATAGTCTGGTTAAGTTCTGATGAGGTGATTAGGTTTTGTATTGAGAATATTCGAATATATCTTTATTTATATAAATAAAAAATGTCAGAATCTGGATTTCCAGGTTTAAAGGATTTATGGCTAACGCCACCCCACACGAACAGGATGTTTCTTGATGCAATATAGTTTTTTGGAAATGATAGAGAATCTTTTTTAAAAAATCATGAAGTATTGAATAGAGTCGATAAATCAGAATCCTCTACATCGTTAATTTTTATGAATTTTTATCCTTGTGAAACTTATCCTTATAAAACCTTAGTCACAGTTAACTTCATATCAGGAAATAAAGGAGAACAAATCACTTGATCACCTGTAAAAACCTCGTCCTCATAAAAACCTTAAACCCACTCCAAAACCGTCACTTTTTGCTCACTCGGATCTACAATTTGCTGAGTCGGATCTACAATCCAATACTCAGCAATTCCCCGCACTGCATACTCAGAACGCTTGTAACGATAATCCCGATTATCCTGATTGGGACTTACCACCTCAAGCACTAACAAACCTGGCGGGATATCCATTAAAATTAGAGAGCATGTAGCACCTGTCATCACCTGAGCTAATTCTTCAGAAAACACCACCAAATCAGGAACACACACCTCACCTGCCGAATATATACAGCCATTTGTATTTTCATACTCAAGCGGTAAAATGGGATACCTAATTTCAGAAAATAGGCAACTAAAAACATCGCTACTCGACGATTTAGCTCACTTTCTAAAGGCACAATAATTAATTCTCCGTTCTCCAACTCATATAAATTATCCGTACCGTCTTCAAATTGAAGAAATTCCTCAAAAGTCATCTTTTTAGCAGTTATAACTGTCATGGCTATTTCTCCCATAAAAATATACAAATTACAGTCCTGTATATCCTTAAATCCTGGGGATACTGATCCTAACAACCAAAAAAAATTCTACTTTACTGCTGGTAATTTCTGATTAACGTTATAATTAAAATGCAACCAAAAATGTGCGTATATTATAATTTTACCCCTTAAAAATTCTTATCCTCAATCTTCCGTGAAAATTGCAATTAAATCAACTTATGACCTATTGATTAAAAATCAAACAGATTGAACTGTGAAAGCGACATTATTAAGTTTACCAGAATGTCAAGGTATAGGAAATACAGAGACGGAAGCAATAGAAGCATTAGATCAAATTTTGCAGGCGCGTTTAGTAAAAGCTAGGATTGTGACTTTAGAAATTGAAGCACTGAAAACAGAAAATCTTTGGATACAGAAAATCCTTGGATGAAGTTTGCAGGAATCCTTGAGGATGATCCACATTTTGATAAAGTGCAGCAATATATAGCAGAATATCGTCGTGAATTATATGCAGCAATGGAGGAAGATTACCAATGAATTGAAAGTGAGGAGATATAGATAATGAGCTTATGAATACTTGATACAGATCATTTTTATCTCTTTCAACATAGACATCCATTTGTGGTAGAGTGTGTTAATAAAGTCAATTTTGAAGAAATTGCTATAACTATAATTAATTACTACTGAAGAACAATTGCGTGGTAGGTTTAATGTAATTAAAAATGCCTCATCATCGGATCAGCTAGTATTAGCTTATGCAAATTCCCGGGCTAATTTAGAGTTTTTACAAACTGTTAGTTTACTGTAACTTAGCGAAGCTACTGGGAATATTTACACTGAATTAGTCAAGCAAAATATCCGCGTTAGTACTCAGGATTTACGTATTACTGCTATTACGTTATCAGTTCATGGTATTTTAGTTACTAGTAATTGGAAGGATTTTAAAAAAGTACCTAATTTGCGTCTAGAAGATTGGAGTTTAAGCTAAAAATCATCACGTTGATACACTTTCTTTCATTTGCAATTTATTCATAATACTTTCTTCCAAAAAAGGATAGAGAAAATGAGGAGAGTTTAAATTAGCTGAATAGAATAGGTTTTGATAAGATTGACAAGGTGATTCATCATTTAAAATTCGGTTATGAATAATTCTTGTTTATTTAGGTGCAGTTATCATTAATTGGGGAATAACATGAATAAATGCGGCAATTTGGTTTTCTATCTCAAAAGATTCCAGGAAATGAATTAACCCAAACAAATATCACTTATGGCTGTTGACATTGATCATCTGACATTGATCATCTAAAATCAGATGATATGCAGATAAATTATTTTCATCAGAAGCTTTAGCTATTGCAGTTAAAGCATGTTCAAAATTTGTAGCTTTTTCTTCTGTTTGCATTAACCAACTTTCTGTTAAGATTGTCATGAAATTATTTTGATTCATGGTTTTTTACCTCATTTAACAAAAATAGATTGCCAAGTTACCTTATTCAGTCTGATTAATGCTTGTAAACTTTCTCTGATTTTTCTATTAAACAAACCTTGAGAAAGATAAATAGAACGGACATCACAAATTTCTTGTCCTCATGCTTCTATAGGTGATAAGTTTAAATTAGGACGTTTACCATAAGAAATAGTTTGCCGATGGCGACCTCCTCTTCCTGGTGATAAATGTCGCATCATGATGGCAAATCCTTGATCTGTTGTATAACCTAGAACTTCATCTTTCATAAAAGCATCCGCAGGTATATGATGAGCTGTCAGGTTATCACCTCTACATACCTTTTTTAGTAAGTCTCCATAAGTTCCTACAGTTCCTTCTACTGGTATTAGTTGCGGTTAATTATTAGTAATTTATTTACTCCTGTTTGGTTATTTATACTGATTCATATTTGAATTATGAAGGAAGAAAGGGAATAATTAAAGTAAGGATTCATAAAGTAAGGATTCAGGATTTACAGGATTACAGGATTTACAGGATTACAGGATTTACAGGACTAGAGGATTTACAGGATGTTTTGTGATGGACTTTTGTTGTTTAAAAAAACTCATCATTAAATATTCACAAACAATCTATAAATAACAATCCTTTACATCCTTAAATCCAGGACATCCTGATTCAGACAACCACAACAAACGATTTACAAATAGCGCAACAGTGATTTTACCTATTGCTTTATCGGTAAAAACTTTATGGAAATATTATTAGCTGCCTAGTATTATTTCGCTGAGTTTAAAATATCCAAAGCTATTTGGTACTGGATTAGGTTCAGCTTGAGCAAAGATATCAGCATAATCATATAATATGACATATCTTTGAGCCGGACACTATGTTAAATTGGTGATAAGTTTATCAAAAGTATCCCAGTTATTGCCGAAGTATTGAAGAAATTCCATTGCTTCAGCAGCTTGTTTTAAACATCTTTCTTTGCTATTGATTTTTTTACCATCAAGCTCAAAAACTTTTGTTCCTGGTTCTGCGGCCATTTGTTAGACTGCTTGGCGGATGTTTGATTTAATATCTGTTGATAAAACATTGAAGAAATTATTCATAATATTCCTTACTTATTACAACTACTAGATGACTTCTTGAAAGTTATTGTAGTGATCAACCGTATAGTAAATTTCGCCATTTTGTCGAGTAATGAGGCGACGACTACCTCTCTTGCCCCGGGAGTAGGTACTGTGTATTCTTTATAATATACTCGCGGTTGTGGTGGCAATAATCCTTCAAGGTTTTTAAACACAATGCCATATTTACTATGAGGGTAGAGACCGCCTATGGAAATAAGATTGATAGTAGTTTGAACTTCTGGAGGTAATTGATTAATGTGATTAATGTCAACTCGCAGTATTCCATTCATTATAAATAAGTAGGTGGGCGGAAAAATTTATAACTATGTCATGGCGAATGCAGCAAAGCTGAATCAAGCAGTCCCAAGGGTTTCAAGTAATTTACATTTTGTTAGATAGTTATGTTTATTTGTGTTTACCTACTTAATTTCTCTGATTTTATCTACCCCTAGCTGAATGTATATAAGTACAGGAGCTTTTTCTTGCATGTTGTTTTTGTCATGTTAATACAATTGATGGATATAATAAATACTTAGTTAGATTAGATACATTTTTTCACGTCATCGTATCCGCCAAATCTTGATAGTCCCGTCATAACTACCACTAGCAAGAGTTTGACCATTTGGTCTGAATACTATGGAACTAACCGAGTTAAAAGAATATCGTGGTAGGGTCTGTATTTCCCTTCGTGTATTTAACTCCTGTATAGGTTGCCCTGACATTGAACCAGAAGTATCCAACAGAAGAATTACAGGACAACGATTTTCAGGGTTGTCCACAAACTCAGGTAGTCCTACTGGCATGATTAATGCTCCTGGTTAATCAAAATCGGATGCTAAATATTTAATTTAGATACTACTCGTTAATACATAACGTAACATAGTCGCTTTTACGTAACCAATAAATACATCTGTGTACAAGAAGTATTTAAAGTAAACCACTACAAATGTAGAGAATTTATATGGTCAATCTTTGCCCTAATTCCCCCCATCCGCTAAACTCAAAAATGCTGCGTTAATCTTTAACATGTCCGAGTCCCAAGTAAGTGCTGCTGTTGCGAAATTCTACGACACCTATCCATTCCCCCCAGAACCCATCCTTGATGAACCACCACCAGGATATAATTGGCGTTGGAATTGGTTAGCCGCATACAACTTCTGCACAGGTAGAAAACCACAAAAACAAGATGTCCGCATCTTAGACGCTGGTTGTGGTTCAGGAGTCGCAACAGAATATTTAGTACATCTCAACCCCCACGCACAGATAGTCGGAATTGATTTAAGTGCTGGTACGTTAGAAGTAGCAAAAAAACGTTGTCAAAGTTCTGGTGCTGACCGTGTAGAATTTCATCACCTGAGTATATATGATGTTGAACAGATACCAGGTGAATTTGATTTAATTAACTGCGTTGGTGTATTGCATCACTTAGCTGACCCCATACGTGGTATCCAAGCATTAGCTAAAAAGTTAGCTACTGATGGACTAATGCACATTTTTGTGTATGGAGAATTGGGACGCTGGGAAATTCAACTTATGCAAAAAGCGATTGCACTCCTCCAAGGTAACATAAAAGGCGACTATAACGATGGTGTCCAAGTCGGTAGAAAAATATTCGCTTCACTACCAGAAAACAACCGCATTCTCAAACGAGAAAAAGAACGTTGGGCATTAGAAAACCAGCATGATGAATCTTTTGCTGATATGTACCTGCATCCCCAGGAAACAGATTACAATATTGATACATTATTTCAATTAATTGATGCTTCCGGGTTAGAGTTTATTGGTTTCTCCAATCCTGGATTTTGGCAATTAGAAACACTCTTAGCTAAAGCACCGGAATTAATAGAACGAGCCGGAGAATTGAGCGAAAGAGAACGTTATCGACTGATAGAATTACTAAATCCAGAAGTCAGCCATTACGAATTTTTTCTCGGTCGTCCCCCCATTACCAAAACCGACTGGTCAGACGATAACAGCTTATTAGGAGCAATACCCGAACTTAACCCCTGCATAGATGGATTTCCCAGTCAATGTTTATTTAACTATGATTACCAAATAGTTAACCTATCACCAGCCGAATTTGAGTTTATGCAAAAATGTAATGGTTCTGCCACATTGGCCAACATTTTAGCCCAAGTCGAGCTAGACTTAAACGGAGTAAAAAACCTCCTCAAACAACAACTACTCTTATTAACACCTAGCGAGAGGGTGTAGGGGAAGCAGAGGAAGCAGAGGAGAAATTTCTTTACCAATGACCAATGACCAAAAATAAGTTAATTGTTTTTTCCTAAAGTATTGTTACCGGATCGTGATATGATTCAGCTGACTGAATGTGCAGTCACCATATTTAGCTGTACTTGTTTCAAGTCCTGTGAGCTTGTCAGACGAATCAATTGCGCCCAATCAGACAACACAACAAGATGCCCAGCCTGGTTTTGAAGATACAGAACCAGAGCAGACATCTATGCAAGAGTTCTATCAACTCTATCAGAAGTTGTTAGTAATCACACTTGTGTTGACGGGGATTATTTTTATCTCTGTGTGGATTTTTCATTCCTTAAACATTGCCCTCAATTATTTTATTGGGGCTTGTACAGGTGTGGTTTACTTAAAAATGCTGGCTAAAGATGTTGAGAGGCTTGGTGGCGAAAAACAAAGTCTGAGCAAAAATCGTTTTGCTCTGATAATTATACCGATAATATTGGCAAGTCAATGGCATCAGCTACATATTTTGCCTATATTCTTGGGGTTTCTCACCTACAAAGTTACCCTCCTCATCTATATGGTGCAAACTGCATTCATTCCTGAAACTTAAAACTCAGGCTCACTCCAGACAATCCTCCAATCCTCGATTTTTGGGGAAAAATCTTGAAGAATGCCCATGCTTAGTGTCTTAAACGCCTTTAATACTTTTCCCCTCGCCGAATTGGAAGTAGGTCAACACTTCTTGTGGCAACTGGGTAGTCTCAAAATACATGGGCAAGTTTTTCTCACCTCATGGTTTGTGATTGGTATCCTAGTAATAGCCTCACTAGCAGCCACTAGAAACGTCCAAAAAATTCCCAGCGGCATCCAAAATTTCATGGAATATGCCCTAGAATTTATTCGGGATCTAGCGAAAAACCAACTCGGAGAGAAAGAGTATCGTCCCTGGGTACCATTTATTGGTACGCTATTCTTGTTTATCTTCGTATCAAATTGGTCAGGTGCGCTCATACCCTGGAAGTTAATCAAACTGCCAGCAGGTGAACTAGCAGCCCCCACCAACGACATCAATACAACAGTGGCATTGGCATTGCTAACCTCTTTAGCGTATTTTTACGCGGGATTTAGCAAAAAAGGTTTAGGCTACTTTAAGAAATATATAGAGCCAACGCCCATACTATTGCCAATCGCAATTCTCGAAGATTTCACCAAGCCGCTCTCCCTAAGCTTCCGTTTATTTGGAAATATATTAGCGGATGAATTGGTAGTGGCGGTCCTGGTTCTACTCGTGCCTCTCTTTGTGCCTTTGCCTGTTATGGCTTTGGGTTTATTTACTAGCGCCATTCAAGCCCTGGTATTTGCTACCCTAGCAGGGGCTTATATTCATGAGGCACTAGAGGGACACGGCGAAGAAGGACATGAGGAGCATTAACGCCCTCAGTTGATCGCACAGTTCAGACGAGCAAACTTGCTCCAAACATCGCCTCAGCGATTTGAGAACCTAGTGCAGTGTGAAAAACACACATCTAGTTGTTAAGTACATTTGTCATTTCTGTAGTTAAAGCAAGGAAAATCGTCATGGATCCATTAGTACAAGCTGCTTCAGTTCTAGCTGCTGCTCTCGCTATAGGTTTAGCTGCAATTGGACCTGGTATTGGTCAAGGTAATGCAGCAGGTCAAGCAGTAGAAGGTATTGCCCGTCAGCCAGAAGCAGAAGGGAAAATTCGCGGCACACTGCTATTAACCTTAGCGTTCATGGAATCCCTGACAATTTACGGTCTGGTGATCGCGCTAGTATTGTTGTTTGCTAATCCCTTCGCCTAAGACCTAAAAAGTTTTGTTAGTGTAGAGACGTGAGATATGTTTAGCTAGAATTTGCTAGAGATAATCACGCCTCTACAACTGACGATTTCTTGAGAATTTACAGCTAGCGGCTAGAAAAATCACTGCTACCTGTGGACTGGATAGTGTTGATACTGCCAGAATTAAGCAGGAAAAAATGTGAGCAATTGTGAGCATTTTTTGGAGTTGCTGGATGATGTTACTAGCCTTTGAGAATTACTATCCCAGCCCCAGAGGAGAGAAATGTTTGATTTCGATGCTACCTTGCCATTAATGGCATTGCAGTTTCTATTGCTGGCAGCTTTGTTGAATGTAATTTTCTACAAGCCTATGACCAAGGTATTGGATGATCGTGATAATTATGTCCGTACCAATAACCTTGATGCTCGTGAACGCTTGGCCAAAGCTGAACGCTTAACCCAAGAGTATGAGCAAGAACTAGCATCAGCCCGTAGACAGTCGCAACTGACAATGGAAACTGCTCAGGCTGAAGCTAAGAAAATTACGGCACAGAAAATAGCCCAAGCTCAACAAGAAGCACAAGCTCAACGAGAACAAGCTGCTAAAGAAATAGAGCAGCAAAAGCAAGCAGCTATGGCTACCTTAGAGCAGCAAGTTGATGCCCTCAGCAGCCAGATTCTAGAAAAACTATTAGGGCCAGCATTGGTGAAATAGGTAATACCATATCGCCAAATTGGTGCTATCAAAGCATAAACACATAAGGGTATTAGTCCCAGCGTGCTGAAATTAAGTGTCCGAAAAAGGCACTTTTTTCCCGATCGGGAGAAATCAACGAATTGTCAAGCGAGCAGCGCACTTGTAGATGGGTAACATGGGCAACTTTTTATTACTTGCCACAGAATATTCTGAAATGGCAGAAGGTGGTTTCGGTCTAAACCTAGACATCCTAGAAACCAATCTCATTAACTTATTGCTTCTGATTGGCATACTATTCTACTTTGGACGTAAAGTTTTAACTAACATCTTGAATGAGCGACGCTCAAATATTGAAAGCGTTATTCAAGATGCAGAATGCCGATTGAAGGAAGCACAAACTGCTTTGGCACAAGTACAGGAGCAGTTGACTCAGGCTCAGGCAGAAGCAAAAAGAATCACCCAAGTAGCTGAAGAAAAGGCTCAAGCTGCTAGAGAGGGAATTCTAGCACGGGCGACTCTGGATGTAGAACGTTTGAAAGAAACTGCGGCAGCTGATTTAAATGCCGAAACAGAGCGAGCGATCTCTCAACTCCGTCAACAAGTGGTAGCTATGGCACTCAAAAAGGCAGAGGCACAACTGCAAACAGGCATTGCCGACTATGCTCAACAAATTTTAATTGAACGTAGCATCGCACAACTGGGAGCTTGACCATGAAAAGTAATGCAGCCACAGCCGAAGTAGCCCAGCCTTACGCACAGGCTTTATTATCCATCGCCCAATCACACAATCTGACAGAAGAGTTTGGGACAGATGCTAGAACATTGATGAACTTGCTCTCAGGCTCTCAAGAACTCCAAAACTTTTTGGATAATCCTTTTATCGAGTCTGACAACAAGAAGAATCTGCTCAAACAAATAGTAGCGGAAGGAGCAAGTCCTTATCTACGTGATTTCTTACTGTTTTTGGTCGATAGACGACGCATAGCCTTCTTAGAAGCAATTCTAGATCAGTATTTAGCTTTGTTAAGGCAACTAAATCAAACCGTCTTAGCTGAAGTTACATCTGCTGTTGCTTTGACAGAAGCACAACTGGAAGCAGTGAAAACAAAGGTTGTTGCTATCACCAAAGCACAGGAAGTAGAAATCTCTACGAACATAGACTCCGATTTAATTGGTGGTGTCATCATCAAAGTTGGTTCTCAAGTGATAGATGCTAGTTTGCGCGGTCAACTCCGTCGTCTTTCCTTGCGCTTAAGCAGTAACTAGGAATTGGGGACTGGGGACTGGGGGCTGGGTAAGATTTTTACCAATTACCAATCACCAATCACCAATTACTAATCATCATTAACTTCTTCCGTCTCGACAGAAAATTACAGATAGTCACATGAGCATTTCCATTAGACCTGACGAAATCAGCAACATTATCCAACAGCAAATCGAGCAATACGACCAAGAGGTTAAAGTTGCTAATGTTGGTACTGTGCTACAAGTAGGTGACGGTATTGCCCGGATATATGGTCTAGAAAAGGCTATGGCTGGGGAACTCCTAGAATTTGAAGATGGTACGATTGGTATCGCCCAAAACTTAGAAGAAGATAACGTGGGCGCGGTACTGATGGGTGAAGGTAGAAACATTCAAGAAGGTAGCTCCGTAACTGCTACTGGTAGAATTGCTCAAGTAGGCGTAGGCGAAGTCCTCATTGGTCGTGTTGTTGATGCTTTGGGTCGCCCCATTGATGGTAAAGGTGATCCTAAGACTACTGAAACTCGGTTAATTGAATCCCCTGCACCTGGTATTATTGCCCGTCGGTCTGTACACGAACCGATGCAAACAGGTATCACCGCGATTGACTCCATGATTCCCATCGGCCGTGGTCAACGGGAATTAATCATTGGAGACCGTCAAACTGGTAAAACTGCGATAGCAATTGACACTATCATCAACCAAAAAGGTGAAGATGTAGTTTGCGTTTACGTGGCGATCGGTCAAAAAGCTTCCACAGTTGCTAACGTAGTCCAAACCTTACAAGAAAAAGGCGCAATGGACTACACCGTAGTTGTAGCAGCTAACGCCAGTGACCCAGCAACCTTACAATTCCTCGCACCCTACACAGGCGCTACCATTGCTGAATACTTCATGTATAAAGGCAAAGCGACCTTAGTAATTTACGATGACCTTTCTAAGCAGGCACAGGCATATCGGCAAATGTCCTTGCTACTACGTCGTCCACCCGGACGGGAAGCGTATCCTGGAGACGTATTCTACATTCACTCCCGCTTGTTGGAACGTGCTGCTAAACTCAGCGACGAACTAGGTAAAGGTAGTATGACTGCCCTACCCATCATCGAAACCCAAGCTGGTGACGTATCTGCATACATTCCTACCAACGTAATTTCCATCACAGACGGTCAGATTTTCTTGTCTTCCGACTTGTTTAACTCTGGTATCCGTCCCGCTGTAAACCCCGGTATCTCCGTATCCCGTGTAGGTTCTGCGGCACAAACCAAGGCAATGAAAAAAGTTGCTGGTAAGATTAAGTTGGAATTGGCACAGTTTGATGACCTTCAAGCTTTCGCACAATTTGCTTCTGACTTAGATAAAGCCACCCAAGACCAGTTAGCACGTGGTGTCCGCTTACGGGAACTCTTGAAGCAGCCCCAAAATGCCCCCCTTTCCGTAGCTGAACAAGTGGCAGTTCTTTACGCTGGTATTAACGGTTATTTGGATGACATTGCTGTAAATAAAGTAACCAGCTTTGTTAAAGGTCTACGCGACTACTTAAAGACAGGTAATACAGCTTATTACCAAGCAGTACAAGGTAGTAAACTCCTTGGTGATCCAGAAGAAGCAGCATTGAAAGCAGCTATCTTTGAGTTCAAAAAGACCTTCCAAGCAGCAGAGTAATTGGTCATTGGTCAGTGGTCAGGAGTCAGTAGCAACAGACAACTGACAACTGACAACTGATAACTGACAACTGACAACTAATAAAAATTATGGCTAATCTCAAAGCAATACGCGATCGCATTCAGTCGGTCAAAAACACCAAAAAAATCACAGAAGCCATGCGGTTGGTGGCAGCAGCGCGGGTACGTCGCGCCCAAGAACAGGTAATTGCCACCCGTCCCTTTGCTGACCGCTTGGCACAAGTATTGTATGGCTTGCAAACCCGGTTGGGGTTTGAAGATGTCAACTTACCACTACTAATAAAACGGGCAGTTAAATCAGTTGGTTTATTAGTAATTTCCGGCGACCGTGGTCTGTGTGGTGGTTACAATGGTAACGTGATCCGTCGCGCAGAAAACCGCGTCAAAGAACTGCAAGCAGAAGGTGTAGATACCAGTCTTGTAGTTGTTGGGCGCAAAGCTGCCCAATACTTCCAACGTCGCAACTATAAAATTGATGCGACCTACAGCGGTTTAGAACAAATCCCCACCGCAGCTGAAGCAACTAATATTGCTGATGAATTACTTTCTCTGTTCCTTTCAGAAAAAGTAGACAGAATCGAATTAGTTTATACCAAATTCGTTTCTTTAGTTAGTTCTCGTCCTGTAGTCCAAACCTTGTTACCTCTAGATACCCAAGGTTTAGAAGCAGCAGATGATGAAGTCTTCCGCTTAACTACCCGTGGTGGTCAGTTCCAAGTCGAACGGGAAAAAGTCATTAGTCAGGTAAAGGCTTTACCCCGTGACATGATTTTCGAGCAAGACCCAGTACAAATTCTCGATTCTTTATTACCCTTGTATCTGAGCAATCAGCTATTACGGGCATTACAAGAATCCGCAGCTAGTGAACTAGCAGCACGGATGACGGCGATGAGTAACGCCAGCGAGAACGCCGGGGAATTGATTAGTACCCTGACACTCTCTTACAATAAAGCCCGTCAAGCAGCAATTACCCAGGAACTCTTAGAGGTTGTGGGTGGTGCAGAAGCGTTGACTTAAACTGGTAATCGGTGATTGGTGATTGGTAAAATCAACCATAACCAATCATCAGTAGTTATTAAGTAAGTCGGAGCAATAAAACCGATGTATGTTCAGTTTTGTAAAAACTATGGAGTAACCTATTTATAAGGTCTTTATTAAATTTCCATTTGTACTGTATTTTTATCAATAAATTTAATGATTATGGAATAGTTCATGAATGTAAATATTTGTAATAGACATTAACCAAATTTAATAAGAGAATTCCACAAAAAGAAATACCCAATGTCATTCTGTTAGCACAGCGTGGGGTAAGCCATACGGAACGAATTGTAGTGAATAATCTTACGATATGCTTCGTTCAGCTTATTTTGTAAAAAAAATGAGCATCTTTCGGATTTTCTGGACTATTTAGGGAGTTTGTAGAATAGGATTGTGATGGATTGTTTATATAGAAATTTACTAGGGATTTAACTTGGTTATTTTTTTGTTGTCTTTATAATCCAAAGAAGTAAATCTTAAGTCTAATTCTAATTGATCATGACTGAGATTATTAGTTTTCTTTTTTCTAGACATATTAAATCAGTAAATTTATGAAAACAACAAAGCTATAATCTTAATATTTCAGTTTCAGTGATCCTGAAAAACAACCTCCTATGCATTATAGCAAACCAAGTATTACTCTGAATTCACGACCTCTTCTATAGTAATTACGTATCTTAAATCCTTAAAACCATAAATTTCATTAAAGTCGAGATAACACAGGGCTAATCATGGTGTGTTCTGATTTTTTTAATTTTTAATAGGAAAAGCTAAACTTTCGTCAACTACTATATAGTTATCATCTTCTAAAAGATTAATAGTAAATACTATACCATCATATTGCCAAATTTCTGGTACACCCATTTCTGCATAAACTGTGAAACTATCCTTAGAATTGCTACTAATATCAATTTCCACAACTAAATCAGGTGGTGGATCTTCTTGTAAATTAATTCTAGTTTTACCTTGAATGAACTTGACGTTTTTGATGTAGAAAAATTCATCAGGTTCTCCACCAGATAGTTCTGGACGTTTGAAAGTGGTACATCCTAGAGGATCAATATCCAATTCTAGTTCCTCGGCTAAAGTTTCGACAAATCGACCAACAATTTTTTCATAACGTTCGTGTTCTGGTGAAAGAACCATAATTTCTAGATTACCCCGGTAATAGGTTAAGCGGAGATGACGATTGGTACTGAGTTAATTTAGCAAACTCTCATGGGTATGCCAACTTATACCTCATAAATGGATGATTTCTTCTGGTTGAATCAGAGTTAGGCTGGTCATGGGGTATCCCTATACCTCTAAAATATCTATCCCTACCCTTAATTTAGTCCAAAAATTAAATAGCTATACCTTTTATTTGTCAACTTGCAAAATCCCGTACTATAATAAAAATATGAAAGATATGGGGCTTTAAAGGTTTCGACAGGTTGGCGAAAGCTGCTCTGTGATTCAGGTCGAGAGCGAGTCACCTCTCGGAAATCAAAGACTCGAAAGAAAAGTAAATGCGAACAATATCGTAAAATTTGCTCGTCGGGAAGCTCTAGTAGCTGCCTAAAATACCTCTTACAGGTTCGAGCGTCTTTGGTTTGACTCCGTTAAGGACTAAAGACCTAACCCCAACGGATGCTCCAGCAAGCGTTCTCTGGTTAGCTTGGTGGCTAAGATTAAATCAGAGTATCCTATGTTCGGGATAATGAACGATTCCCGCCTTGAGGGTCAGAAAGGCTAAACCTGTGAATGAGCGGGGGGTTAATACCCAATTTGGACATGGGTTCAATTCCCATAAGCTCCACTTTCAATAATTAACAAATCCACTTAACACTTTTATGTGTGGGTGGGTTTTTTTCTAGGCGGGAAATAAAAAAATAAGTGGTGTTTTAACCAATTAAATTTAAATTCCCAAATTTAGGACTCCACCATCCTTTTGAGGTATTAAAATAAGCTACATCCTTATATTTATAATCCTTATCGTTATATTTATAATCCTTCCACGAATCCTGACCAGAACACCGCAACATAGTTTTATTTTGTCCATCCTTAATATAGCTGTATTCCTCTAAAGGTTTCTTACATACCATACAGGGATATGAAGTCAGCTTTGCTTAAGGCTTGGGAGCATTTTCATCTGGAGATGTTTTAGTTTTAGGTGCTTCCCAAATTTTGTTAAAATCACTCCGAAATAGAACAATATTTTCACAACCAATCACACATTTAAGGAAGTATTTCTTCTTAACCTTACTGCTCGAAATTTTAGCTAAAAAGTTCTTACAGTCAGGACAACGAGTTTTAGAAGTTTCATATTTTCGCTCAGATAAACTATTACTTTTAGCTGTAGATGATGTATTAATAAATACACTTTTAGCTTTGGAAAGCGCAGGTACAAAATAATTTTGATTCCAAGTAGTTAGGTAATGTTGCCAAGAGTTCTTTCCTTCAGAGATTGTCTCTAGTGCATCTTCCATGTTGGTAGTTTCTAATAAATCTGGCAATGCCTTTTGTAAGAACTCATAAACTTCTCATCCCAAGGCTGTAGGTTGGAGATTTTCTTTTTTCAACTCCACATAATTGCGTTTCTTTACGGTAGTAACCGTAGGAGCATAGGTACTAGGACGACTAATTCCTGTGCGTTCCATCAGTTGTACGAGTTTTGGTTCGCTGTATCTTGGTCGTGGTTGGGTTTGTTTTTTTTTCATGTCCAGCATTCTCTAAAGTGAGTGCCTGTCGCTGTTGTAAAAGAGGTAAAACGGCATCTTTACCAAGATCATCTTTAGCAAGATTAGGCCAAGACTTTGGATAACCGTAAAATTCTACAACCTATCCTCTGGCTTGCTATAAAAGACTTCCTGACTGAGTAAGGAAAGTGGATTAAATAAGGTAATATCTATACCCTAGAAGGGTAGATGGAGAACTGGTAGATGATGCCCTCTGACCCTGGTGAAATTGAAGTTAAAATGCAACGATACTATAAGTCGTTGTCACA
>CAKZGI010000354.1 GCA_936914905.1 uncultured Trichormus sp.
AATCTCTAATTCACTATTGCATAGTCTTGTATTTTCATAAGTGATTGAAAAATTCTAATTAAACTTAAACCTTTTTGTCTAACTAGCTTCTTTTACAGAATAAGAAAGCTGGAACTTTGACGTGCATGATTTATATTTTCATGGCTACTGGATTTTTAAAAACCATAGTTCTGAATTGCCTGTAAATGTAGTTTATTTATGGTACTTATTTAAGTGCGGAATGTGGGTTAGAAACCAATATAGATCACTTTGCGAATCTGAAACTTGTCAGTTGGTTTAGAGAATGGTCAAAGGGTAAAGGTTTTTTATTCTCTTTCCCCCTTAACCGACAAGTATTATTATTTGTGTATTGGCATTAAAAATTTACGTCTGCAATTATTTCGTGATTAATCACGACAACTGGGTATACCCAACACAGCACAAGGAAAACCACTAGCTAAACTATCAATCAAAGGATGATGGCTAGATTGACAACCTAAAACCAGAAGATCAGCAGCTTCTAATTCCACGACTTTTTTCAACTCAGTACCTAAGTTGCCAAACCGCAGATGAGATTTAAAATAACTCTGCCATTCTTGGGCTAAATTTTTGGCCTGCCAAAGAATTTTATCTGCTTGATCTGGTATTGAAGTGGTCATTAACTGGGGTTTTGATTGAGTTAACACCAGTGTTCTTGATTGGGGTACATCATAAGTCGGATACTCTACAACGAGCTGCTTTTGGGACATACTTAAGTTATGATCAGAATAACTACTTAGTTGTTGTTCTAATACATATACAGCCTGGACATCAACTTGAATATTCGTAGCTAAATTGGTTTGATGAGCAATACAAAAAGCAATATCTAAGGCTGTATGACTATTAGGTGAAGCATTATAGCCAACAACTAAATTTATGGACTTTGCTTGGAAATCTTTTTCACTAACGCATTTTTGAGGATCAGGTATTAGTATCATTTGCTCCATTAGGTCATAGCGACCAATGGCACTTTGTAATCTTGCTAACAATGGCTTAATTCTCACAGCTTTAACTTCTCTCCCTTGAAACGAATCATTAATGAGAAGCAGGGATGACAATTTTAGATTATTGACTTTAGATTTTGGATTTCCGATAAATCTAAAGTCAATAATCTAAAATTGATTAAGGAAACCCCAACAACAACTGGTATTACAGCCAAGGTTTTGGAGGTTCCTTCCATTGCCGACGGAGTTAGCTGACGGGCTAAGACTGGAAGGTGTCTCTCAATTAAGATTAGCCCCAAACATTGGTTCCTCCGCTTCAAATTCAGCTTTCATGAATTTGAATTAGGCTACCCACTATAGGAATCGGATTTGATTACGGATAGCGCAGCGTGGCGTAAGCCATATTTACTTGTGTAGGCAGGCAAAAGGTAAAAGGCAAGAGGAAAAAGGGTTTTAGAGGATTCACTTGTACTGAATTTTGTATGGCTACGCCACGTAAGCTATCAAAACTCAAATAGGACTCCTATAGATAATAATACTATTCCATTAGCTTGAGGTAAAGTCAAGTTTAAAAATATTGAGATTCTGGTTGTAGAATGCAGCTTAATAGTTGCTTTTTCCAGTTTTTCCCAGAAATTTCAGCATTCAAAGTTTTTACCTGGTGAAAATGCACAATGCTGACTAATTTGTAGGTTACATCTAACGCTAGGATTGTACCTGTGAAACTGTAGGGGATATAAAGGACAATTATAATCCGGACTAACAGAATAATAGTATATCCCCAAATCTTGTAAATCCTGAATTTCGATGAGCTTATCATTAACTATGATTTGTTGACAATGATAATCTTAACAACCTAAAAAGCATTTTTAGACACATTGTCTACACGCTCAACTTGTTAGCAATTAACCATAATTGAAAAATTCCAATTCTTTTAAAGAGACTACCACATTATTTCATCTGATACACTCTAAATCATGGTTGTGAGTGTGCCGTTAATTGCCTTAAAACAATCCTTGGTTTTTTAACTTTGCTATTGCATCTTCAGCAGCAGCTTTTTCTGCTTCTTTCTTGTTTTTTCCTTTCGCTTCTCCGTATTCTTTAGCATCTACTAATACTCTAGCTATAAATTCTGGTGCGTGAGATGGTCCGCCTATTTGTTCTGTTACATACTTTGGAGGATTTGCACAGATTTCTTTTTGTACCCATTCTTGAAAACGATTTTTTGAATCTACATTTGAGCGAGGTTCTATAATCTCTTCTGATACGGAATCAAATAGTGGTTCTATAATGGTGCGAATTGCTTCAACTTCACAGTTGTTATCTAAATAACAAGCACCAATTACTGCTTCAAAGGTACTACTGAGTAAGTTAGGGTTTTGAAAACCTCCATCTCTAATAGCACCTTTCCCTAATCGCATTCTAAAGTCTAAACCTACTTCAATTGCAAATTTTGCTAGTTGTTTTTCTTCTACTAAGGCGGAACGACGACGAGTTAATTCGTCTTCTCCTTTTTGGGGATAACGACGATAAAGATATTGTCCACTGATGAAGTTTAGAATAGCATCCCCGAGAAATTCTAAGCGTTCGTTGTGTTCTCCTTCTCCTGGGTTTTCGTTGACATAGGAACGATGGGTGAGTGCTTGACACAGGAGTTTCTCGTTGTTGAATATGAGAAGTTTGTGCATTTTGATCTTTTATCTTTTTTATTAATGGCAAAAATTCATTTTCCCTAAATATGAAAAAACTGCAAAATGTGGTTATCATCAGCTCCTGATTTTGTCTGATGATTTTAACTTCTTTGACAACCATATTAACAAATTTTCCAAAACTTTTAAATTTTTTGCCATTATGTGTTGGCAAAATCTGGATACAAGATGATGGAAATAAAATTGGTATACCAGATTAATTAGTTAAATAAGAAGTACGAAAATAATATATTGTTTTAGCTTTTCATGAACCTTTGGTGATAAAGTATACAGGTTTTGCAGTTGGTTAATTTTAGATATTATTTTCCCATATTTCTGACTGCTTCGAAAAGCTGGGTATCTAATCTGTTAGATTAGAGAAAAAACCCTACTTAAATCAAGCTGTAAATTAGGAAAGTATGGTAAAGATATAGTCATATAGTCTGATTAGGTAAAACAATTTGTTTGATTGCATATCCAGGATCACCCTGTTAATTTTGACAAAGTTGACTGTAGCATTCTAAGTACCTATCTAATAGGTCAAAGATCCAATAATCAAAGATTCCCGCTTTTGCATAAAGTCGCATTTTTATTTCTTGATCATATTTAATAGAAGAGTGTACAACTTCTATATCTAACAAGATACCTGAGCCTTAATGGTGAGATGACCAAGAATCATCATCTCGATTTTTAACTATGGCAAAATCTGGTTCTGGTTAGCTTTTTGGTGGTCTCGTAATGGGAGATCGAGATTGTAAAGTTGCTCGATTCCTTATGAGTTCTAGAAGTTCCTTTGATAATTTTCTTAAACAAGTTTCATGCGGTCTACCTTTTGCTACCATTTCTATCAGTTCTCCATTGATGAATTGAATGTGATCATCTTCATGAAAAAGCCTATTTCTGTAAGTTTGTGATATTCTTCTAGGGTGAAGCCTTTAGCCTGAATGGTAGTCATACATTTTCCTCCTTTTGGGAATTGCCATTACATATGTTCTAAAAGTGCCGATAATTGCTATTATAAAAATATAATAACTATTAAGGAAACAATGCCTGCGCCTACTATTACCCCGACAATGACTGCTTTTCCGCTAACTGCTGTGGTTGGTCAAGAGGCAATTAAGATAGCTTTGCTGTTAGCAGCGGTAGATCCCGCTTTGGGGGGCGTGGTAATTACAGGCCGTCGAGGTACGGCTAAATCTGTGATGGCGCGTGCTATTCACGCTTTATTACCACCTATTGAAGTTGTTAAAGGTTCTGTTAGTAACTGTGACTTGAACCACCCAGAAGAATGGGATGATAAGCTCTTGGCTGAGGAAAGACAGGAGATAGAAACGGAAATTATCCCTGCACCTTTTGTCCAAATACCTCTTGGTGTGACGGAAGATCGACTTTTAGGTTCTGTAGATGTGGAAGAGTCGGTTAAACAAGGTGATACGGTTTTTCAACCGGGTTTGTTAGCCACTGCTAACAGGGGTGTTTTGTATGTCGATGAAATCAATTTATTAGATAACCAAATTAGTAATCAGCTTTTAACGGTATTGTCTGACGGACGTAACCAAATTGAACGGGAAGGGATAAGTTTTCAACATCCTTGTAAGCTGTTGTTTATTGCGACTTATAACCCAGAAGAAGGGACGCTAAGAGAACATTTATTAGATAGAATTGCGATCACACTCTCAGCAGATGGAGTTCTGGGTTTAGATCAAAGAGTCCAAGTAGTTGAACAAGCGATTGGCTATTCTAAATCTCCTCAAGAATTTCTGCAACAATACAGCGAAGACATAGACTCACTCAAAACTCAAATTCTCCTTGGACGGGAATGGTTAAAAGAAGTCACCATTACCCAAGAACAAATTATCTATCTTGTCAATGAAGCCATTCGTGGTGGTGTAGAAGGACATCGCGCAGAATTATTTGCAGTGCGCGTAGCAAAAGCCGCAGCAGCATTAGAAGGACGCAACACCGTCAACGCCGAAGATTTACGTCGTGCTGTAGAATTGGTCATAGTTCCCAGAACAACAATTATTCAAACCCCACCACCAGAGCAACCACCACCACCCCAAAGTCAAAACGATTCAGAAGAGCAGCAAGAAGACGAACAGGAAGAACAGGAAGAACAACAAGAAGAACAGGAACAGCAAGAACCACCTGATATTCCCGAAGAGTTTATCTTTGACCCAGAAGGAGTAATTCTTGACCCAAGCGTGCTGTATTTTACCCAAATGGCACAACGTCAGGGTAAATCTGGTAGTCGCAGTATTATCTTATCAGACGACCGAGGACGTTACATTAAGCCGATGATACCCAAAGGCAAAGTTAAACGCATTGCCGTAGATGCTACATTAAGAGCCGCAGCCCCGTATCAAAAAGCACGAAAAGCTACACAACCAGACAAAAAAGTGATTGTAGAACAAGGAGATATGCGTTCTAAGAGACTGGTAAGAAAAGCTGGTGCCTTAGTAGTATTTGTGGTTGATGCTTCTGGTTCAATGGCCTTAAATAGAATGCAGTCTGCTAAAGGTGCAGTTATGCAGCTTTTAACCGAAGCCTATCAAAACCGTGACCAAGTATCTTTAATACCCTTCCGGGGAGAACAAGCAGAAGTTTTATTACCCCCTACCCGTTCCATTGCTTTAGCCAAGAATCGCTTAGAAAGATTACCATGTGGTGGGGGTTCACCTTTAGCACATGGTTTAACTCAAGCTGTGCGTGTGGGGATAAATGCCCAAATGGGAGGAGATATTGGTCAAGTTGTTATCGTAGCAATTACTGATGGTCGTGGTAATATTCCTTTGGCTCGTTCTTTAGGTGAACCCCAAGAACCAGGAGAAAAGCCTGATATCAAAGCCGAATTACTAGATATTGCAGGGAGAATTCGCGCTGCTGGTATGCAATTATTGGTAATTGATACAGAGAGTAAGTTTGTCTCTACTGGCTTTGCGAAGGAATTAGCCAAAACAGCCGGAGGTAAATATTATCACCTACCCAAAGCAACGGATAAAGCCATTGCGGCTATGACTAGGGGAGCTATAGCGGATATAAAATCGAGATAATTAGTCATTGGCAATAGTTAACAGTGAACAGTGAACAGTGAAAAGACTGATAAATGTTAACTGAATTAAGCACTTAAGACTTCTGACTCCGCTTGTGGTTGCAAATAGCAAATCAAATCTTTCACACCTTTGTGTAGATAGCGCGTAACTGTCATTGGACTAGTACCAATTTTCTTAGCTGCATCCTTGCGAGTCAGTTGTTTAACTAATACCAACTCAACTACCATCCGGCGCTTATCATCTAACATACTTATAGCCCCTTGGAGTTGTAATCTTTCCTCTTGTTGTTGCTGAAGCAGAGTAGTACGGGGACAAGGAAGAATATCACCTAAAGTTATTTGATAATCAACGTAGTTACCTGTAGTTGCATCTAAACTCAAAGGTATCCGGTTTTGAACAGCCAATTTACATTCTTGCCATTCTTGTAAAGAAATATTCAGTTGGGTGGCAATATCAATTTCTCTAGGAGGAAGACCTAGAGATAGTGTCAACTGTTTACGAATTTTTTGCCCTGCATTGTAAAGTTCTTGCCAACGACGAGGAATTTTTAATAAAGTAGAGTTATCGCGCAAAAAATGCAGCATCTCCCCGCGAATATAAGGTATAGCAAAGGAACTGAATGCATATCTCTGGTGAGGATTGAAACGCTCAATAGCCCTAATTAAACCCAAATAACCAATTTGTTCTAAATCTTCATAAGGCTCATTACATTGATGGATAAACTTATAAGCCATCTTCCTTACTAAGCCCTTATGCACTTCTACAAGTTGATTACGTAGTTTAATTGAAGGATTTTGGTGGTATAAGTGTATTAGCTCCATACCATCATACTGCACAGAGGACTCACTTGCTGCCATATCAATTCCTTTGTAGTAACTCCTTATTCAAAATGAACAGAGTTAGTATAATTTGTTTAAGACTGTCATTATTCTCCTTAGATCAGGCCAAATAAACCATAGTCATTTCACTGAATTTATTTTAAATTCAGGGCATGCTCCCGTAAACATACGGAATGATTCCCATTTCTATCTTAAGATCTTGCTAGAGGACACCCGCTACACTTGAAAGGTTGGCAGCTAGATAAATTGTGACCCGTGTAAAACCAATTGTATAAAGACTTATAAGTGGGGACTGCTGATAGCGTAGCGTTAAGCCATGGAAACGGAAAACCTGTATAAATCAATAGTTTAAGGGTTATTTAAGGTGGATAAGATACAGGAAATAAGCCTTGATACCATGAACACTCAAACACTTTTTCAGATTCTAGATTATTCTCAATCCTCCTCTTCTTCCTCCTGACTCCTGACTTCTGCTGTAATTGATAACTGTTAAAACCTTCTTTCAAACTCAATAACTGCACGACTATCATCTGTTAAATTTGTGGAAGCACGTACACGAAACTCTTCATTCATTCGGTAATTAATACCCCATTGAAAAGGGTCACTGGCTGTCAAAATTTTGATACTGGAAATAGAAAATTTGCTGGAAATATCGACACCAGCTTCTAATGCTAATTCTAAAGTAGAGTTGCTTTTACTAGCCTCAGGTCTATCAGAAAGAATAGTAGGAAATAAACGCAGTTCACTTAGCCCAAAAGCATCACCAATTTGGTTCAATGCAGATTGAAAGTTATTGAAAACAGCCGAACCAGCAATATTAATTAAACCTAATGTACTGTCACCACGGCCTTGGGTATCGACAAACCCACCTCCTAACAAAGTGACGATTTCTGTTTGTGAGCGTCTGGGACTGCTTTTCAGTTCTAAATTATCATTTAGCTTGCTCGCTGGCCCTTTGACGGTGGCTTGAACTTGCACACTTTCTAATGCGGATAATCCTGTTGAAACTTGTCTGCTGAGTTCACGGGTTTGGATTCCATCTAATACTTTAGCAAAGAGCTTAATATCTAAGTCAGGGTCACGGGGTTGAGAAGTTCTAAACGTTGCGGTATGTTTATAGTTACGAGCTAAATTTAATTGGGTTGTAAATAAATTTACCCCACCTTTGGTTAATTTGATAGTTCCTTCAGGAATAGGGTCACTTAAAGAACCAGTAACATTTAAATTACCAGATGCTAGGAAGTTGAAAACGGGTGGACGGGCAATTTTTAGGTTTTTTCCTAACTTTAGGTCTAAGTTATTTAACTTTGTAATTCCGCTGTTAACATCGTTGATTTTGTTTTGTTTTTTAGCTGCGAGAAGTGATAATTCAGAACTGTTCTTAGCTACGGTAGAGGTACTAGATTCTGTTAATAAAACTTGACCGTTAAATAATTCTATATTACCACCAATAGCTGGCTCTAATACAGAACCAGTAATTTGTAAATTACCACTAGCACCACCTTGATATAATGACTTGAGATTTAAGCCTAATCTTTCCAGGCTGACGGTGAGAGGATTATCTATTTTTAGATCTTGACTTTTGAAAATGGGAATTTTCCCTGCCGCTTCAACTTTACCATTACTAAACTGGCCTTGGAGATTTTCTACTAATACTTTATCAAAATCAAATTTTGCTTTTCCAGAAACATTTGTTAGCTTACCTGGTAGAGCTTGGGCTTCAAAGGTAGCATTATTAAGAGAGGCAATTCCTTTAACTAATGGTTGTTGTCTTGTTCCCCGGACAGTCAGGTCTATTTCTCCTTCACCACTCTCAAAGGCTATCTGGTTAGTGAACAAGTTTAATAGTGCTAATCCTTCATCTTTTACTTGTACATCTAGACTAATTTGGTTATTATCTGGTTTGACAGATGCAAAAGGTAATTTATAGGGAATGTTACCTGTGATATTGACAGGTTCTGTCCCAGTAGCTATAACCTGACTGCCAAAGTTTAAGCGTCCATTTGTATAACTGAAACCGGCAATAGCTGATTCTATTTGTTTTTGATTGAGTGTTCCTTCTGTGATGTCTAATTCTCCTCTGGCGTGAGGATTGGCTATACTACCTGCTAATGCAGCATCAATGTTGAGATTACCTGTAATCCAGACTGGTAATTTGACGAAGTTATTTAATAGTCGGATTGGGAAACGTTTGACTGTTAATTTTCCTGATTGTTCTTCACCACTGATATTACCAGTGAAAGCTACTAGTCTTTCTTTAGATGCAATGCGTAAAGGTTGTAAACGCAAAACGCCTTTTTCAAAACTACCTTCAGCGATGACTTTTTCAGCAAGATAAAAACGATTTGGTTCTGTTTCTCTACCCCAAGTAAAGTTTTGTCCTTGTAAGTTAAACTGTAATGCTAATCCGTTGACTGTGGCGGTATTAATGTCAATTTCTCCGTTAAATATTCCCTTTAAGTCTGTTAAATCTGGGATGGGTTTGGATTCTAAAAATTTTTCTTCTTGTAATGCTATGAGTGCCTTAATTTCCGATAGACGCTGAATTTGATTAAATAAAGGTTGTTCGGATAAACCTGGCGGGTTGGTTGTTAAATCCGCAGATGTACTGTAAGTTGGTGCTACTAAACCTCTTTGTAGGCCTTGGAGTTCAAATATTTGAGCAACTGTGAGTAAATCTTGAATGTTGCCTTGGTTGATGTTTATTTTGGCTTGCAGCTGTGGTCTGGTGGTGGTTTGTTTGAGGGTAGCATCAAATAGGTAGCGGCTTTGGTCTTTGGTAAATTCGCTCCTGGTGAAGGTGGCTATATTATTGTTGTAGTTAAATTGAGTTGTGAAGCGATCGCCCCTAATTATAGCGAGTTTTGGTTGTGCGATCGCAATATTTCCCCTGGCTGCTAATGTCTGTTTATTAATTTGCAAATCTCCAGTTAACAAACCAGCTAATGCACCTTTACCCAAAAAAGTGTTATTAGGTAAATTTAAATTTAAGGCTTGTAAGGGGAAATTATTGACTTTAACTGCCCAATTATCTCCTTTTGCTTGACCTGTAACTGATGCTTGCTGCCACTGCACTAAAAAAGCATTGGCTTGATTATTAGAATTTAAATTAGCTGCTAGTCTGTCGCGTTTACCTGCAACATCCAAATTCAACCCCCCACCCTGCACAAAATTGATATTACCAGTTAATAATGGTTCAAAGGCAAATTTCTGAACTTGTAAATTTCTTAAACCCAGAGTTCCCATAATATTTGCTGCAGTTGGCTTCCCTGTAATTTGTCCCCGAAAATCTACTTTTCCTGTCACATCTACAGCATGAGGGAATTTTAATGGTAATTGTTGCAGGTCAAAATTCTGCGCTTGCACATTCAGATTTAATTGAGTAATTTCTGGTATTCCTGGTTGTTGAGCATTAGCTAAAATATAACCACCAGCTTTGAAATTTGGAGTTCTCGCTTGGGGAATCTTAAGTTGTTGACCATTCCAAGATATTGCTGCATTTAAAGGAGAATTAATTCCCGGAATACCCCTACTAAACTGCACCTGACCAGCAGCACGCACATCAACTAATTTAGCAGAACCCAAAAGACCTGCAACTTGTAACTGACCAGCAAGTTGACCTTGCAACTGTTTATTGAAACGATTTAATTCCACACCTGAACCAGCAACTACAGCTTGGTAACGACCATTAGCTACTTTAAAATTACCCGCTGTCACTGTTCCTTCAGCTAGATTTAGCCGTCCTTGACCTGTGGCTTGAATAGTTTGTGGTTTAAAAGATTCAACCGAACCTGCAACATTGAACTTACCGGCTAATATTCCTTGTAGTTGGGGTGGAACTGTTGCGAATTTCTGTAAAGGTAAATTTTCAGCCTGAATTTGTGCCTTATAACGACCATTACTAACTTGAATATTCTTAGCGGTAATTGTTCCCTTATCAACTTCTAAACTGCCTTCACCAATAGCACTTAAGGTCTTAAGGCTGAAATTTTCCGTATTACCTGCAATGGTAAATTTTCCTGCCATGGGATTATTTAAAATCGGGGGAGACTGTTTCAATATCTGCCCTAAACGCACATTATTTGCTATCAAGTCAGCAACAAAATTTTTATCTCCCCACTGAAGATGAGATATAGCAATTCTGCCGTCAGCAACGTTAATACCGGCCCCTTCCGAACGAATATTAGTCAATTTAAAAGGTCTAGAAGTTCCTGATAGCACTAACTTACCGTTAAATTCTGCCTCTTTTAAAGAGATATTTTCCAATTTTTCTTCTTTAATAAATGGTGTTAACTTAACACCAGAAACTTGAGCGACAGTTTGCCAACCTTGAGGATTATAACTGCCATAACCTCGCACCACATTACCAGCAATATTGACAGCAACATCACGGAAAGAAATAGTGTGGTCAGAGTTAATAATGGTTTCACCAGTAGCAGCGTAGGTAGCTTGTGGGGCTTGCCATTTTACCAAAGTTTGGACATTACCAGGGAGACCGTTAATGTTAGCTGTGCCTGAAACAGTACCGATTTGGAATGTAGGTTTAAAATTATAAAGTTGTGCAATCACATCCCCTGGAACATTCTTAGCTGTTAAATTAACATTCATCTCTGGGGAGTTGCCAAGTTTAATTGTTCCCCCTCCTGTCACATCACCACCGAATGTAGTCTGTCCTTGAATATCCTTGAGAGTAATTACAGCATCACGACTTGAAAGTTCAAATTTAGCACTAATTTTTTGGAAATTAACTTTATCAACTTCAGCAGTTTTGATATTAGAAACTGTACCAGAAAGCACCGGTTCAGAGATTTCACCCAATATCTGCAAATCTGCCTTGACTATACCACTCACAGGAAAAGGCGACTTAACATTCAGCGTTTCTAGGGCATGGGATAAACTCACCGCATTGACACGACCTGCCAATTTAAAACCATTTTCCCTATCAATTAAACCTGTAAAAGCTAAGGGAATTTCGCCATAGTTACTCACTACATTATCTAGCTCTGTTCGCAATCCTTGAAACTTGACATTTCCCTGACTGTTACTTAATGGTTGAGTTACTTTGGGTATTTGCAGCGTTACCCCTTGCAAAGCAGCACTACCATATAACAACGTTTGCTGCCCTGGTATCAACTGAATTTGTAAATCACCATTGACTCGACCTGTTTGCAAACTCAGTGGCAACTTAACTAAACGAGTAACATCTGCGGCGAGTAAATCTTTCCCTCTGAGCTTTAATTTACCTTCTAATTTTGCTTGGGCGCGAATATCTCCTTGCAGAAGAATACTACCTCCATTCTCTGGTTTCCCTGCTAAATCAAACCTAATTAATCGGTCATTTTCTATCAGTCTAGCAGTTCCATATAATCCTGAAAATACTACAGGGAGTGGGGATTGGGGACTGAAGACTGGGAACTGGGAAAGATTTCTTCCTCTTTTATCCTGTGTCTTTGTTACCTGATTTCCTACTAACACCAACTTGGCATTACGAAACCGCAGTTTATCTAAATCGGTTTTAATTAACCCCTGTTTACCGACTGCAGCTATGGTAGTTGTGATCCAACGTTGTTGGTCATCTTGTTGAATATAAATATCTGGGTTAATTAAGGTAACATCTAATTTGAGACAGCGATTAACAACCAACTGCCAAGGATCAAAACCCACATCTACAGCTTCTATCGTCGCCCGATCTGTATCCGTAGGTGTTGCTGGTATTGCAGAAGCAGCAAACCTTACCCCTGTCAGAGAAAATTCTTTTACCTGTCCAATTTGGATGGGACGGTTGAGAGTATTAGTCAGATTTTTTTCTGTCAATGGTACTAACTCTTTTTGGATAAAATCCCGTAACCGCCAAATACCACCGATAATTAAGAGTAGCAGGAATGCTCCTAGAGCAATGCTACCACGACTCAATATCATCAACCATAGGCGTTTAGGGCTTTTAGTTGGGGTATAAGAATCTTGACTGGAAGAGTTAGACATTGATTTTCAGTTTTTAACTGCCCGATTTACTTGGCAAACTAACTGTATATACAGATAGCACAATATCAAACTGTACCACTTCTAGGATACTGTTATCAGTGACCAGTTACCAGTTACCAGTTGTCATTGGTTATTCTCCCCTGTTGCCTGTTTCCTTTTCCCTGATTAAATAAAAATAGTATAGACCTCAAAGGTTGGATGATGCGTGTTTTTGTACTAATTTTCAATTTTGGCAGTGATAATGAGGGGATTCACTCGATTCGAGCGGGTAATCGCAATAAAATCATGATGTTTGAGTCGGAAGATGATGCCACACGCTTTGCTTTAATGTTAGAAGCTCAGGATTTTCCCACACCTACAATTGAGGGCATGGATGCTGAGGAAATCAAGGAATTTTGTAAAAGTGCGGGGTTTGATTGGGAAGTTGTTCCAGAAAAGGGTGATTTAATCATGCCCCCGGAATTGAATGTCGAAGAGACTGATTGGAAACCAGATTCTGAAACCGAGGATAATGATGATTCCTTCCGTCCTAGTCCAGCAAGTGAGACTGTACAGGAAATTCCTAATTCTGAACTAGACAGTATCCGTCGCAAACTAGAAGGTTTATTGTAGTTAGACATTAGTTATTGGTCATTAGGAAAAGGGAATAGGGAACAGGTGAAAATAACAATTGACAACTAACAAAAAAATGACAAATTTGCAGGAACGCGGGTATCTTTTGACGGAACAGGTAAATCCCAATAGTTTGAATTTAGACCAACTTAATGCGCTGGAGTTGGTGGAATTATTTAATCATGAAGATGAAAAAGCTGTAGCTGCTGTTGCTGGGGCTAAAACTCAATTAGCAGCAGCTGTTGAACGCACAGCGGACCGTTTGCATCAAGGTGGACGTTTATTTTACATTGGTGCGGGAACTAGTGGCAGATTAGGGGTGTTAGATGCGGCTGAGTGTCCTCCAACGTTCTGCACACCTCCAGAGTTGGTACAGGGGATTATTGCTGGTGGTGCTGGCGCGCTGTTACGCAGTTCTGAGGGGTTAGAAGACCTAGCTGAAGATGGAGAAAGTGCGATCGCCCAACGTCACATAACTCAACTTGATGTAGTCGTCGGTATCACCGCTGGAGGAACTACTCCCTATGTTCACGGTGCCTTAAACGCTGCCCGTCAACGCGGTGCTTTAACTGTTTTTATAGCCTGTGTTCCTGCTGAACAAGTAGATTTTGATGCTGATATTGATATTCGCTTGTTAACTGGTCCGGAAATCTTAGCCGGTTCGACTCGTTTGAAAGCTGGTACTGCGACTAAACTGGCTTTAAATATCCTGTCTACCAGCGTGATGGTGAGGTTGGGTAAAGTTTACGGTAATCGGATGGTTGATGTTGCGGTAACAAATCAAAAGTTGCGCGATCGCGCTTTAAGAATTTTACAAGACCTGACCGGTTTAAGTCGAGAAGCAGCCAGTTTTTTACTTGAACGCAGTGGTAAATGGGTAAAACTGGCTTTGTTAATGCAGTGGACTGATTTAGATAAAACCGCTGGTGAACAACTTTTATCCGCACATCAGGGTAATTTACGTGCTGCTGTTGATAGTTATAAAAAAGAGAAATAGGGGTATTATGTTAGATACCCCAACTGTTTAAAAAGGGGGGCTAAATTCTTCAAAGTCCACTTTTCAAGGGTTAAAACTTTTGATAGAGAAAGTGAGTGTTTAGGACTTGACTATATTCGATATAGTCATCTTTCTTTATTAAAGATATAGTCATCAGAACCTTTACCAGCAAAGGATAACAAAGAGGAGGACACCCAGATGCGAGTGTGGTAAGTGCATCTTTATGGAATTCTAATGTAACAACTTACGGCGCTGTGATTGAACCGATTCAATTAGCTGTAGATTCAATTAGCTGTAGAAGTAACATCCACAAATTGGGAAGATGATTATGTTGATAAATTAGAAGAATATGAAAATTTAGGAATTAAAGAATATTGGACTGTGGATTATTGAGCTATTGCTTCTAGGAGTTATTTAGGCAATCCCAAATTACCAACCTTATTTGTTTATGAATTGGTTGATGGTAAATATCAAGTAAAAGCATTTACAGGAAACGATAAAATTATTTCTCCTACTTTTCCTGAAGTAAACATCACAGTTGAGCAGATTATCAACGCCAGTCAAATTCATAATTTGTGATAAGTAGGTGGGCGGAAAAATTTATAACTATGTCATGGCGAGTGCAGGAAAGGGGAATCAAGCAATCCCAAGGGTTTCAAGTAATTTACATTTTGGTACATAGTTATGTTTATTTGTGTCCACCTACTTATCTGAATCATTTAGATTAGAATAGGAATTACGCAAGTGTCACACTCAAGTCTCTTGTAAGGTGCGTCAAATGTTGAAAATCTATTGATACTAACCAATTTATAGGTATGATGCACCCTCCTACTAATATACCAGTTGCGTAAGTCCTGTAGAAGTTTACCAAAAATAGCAATATTTTAGTCAAGGTCAAGCCCAAAAATGTAAAAAACTTTAATTAATTAATGTAAATAACTATAATTAATGTAAATAACTATAATTATAGTATAATTATATGATATATTAAGTTTAATAGAAATGCGATCACACTCCTGAAAGTGCAAAAAAACATCCTAGATTTTTAAACCAAATATTGAATTTTATAAAACCTATGCCAGGAAGCAGATTTGAACTGCTGACACGAGGATTTTCAGTCCTCTGCTCTACCAACTGAGCTATCCCGGCCCGCGCTTTTTTTATCTTCGCCACGATTAATAAATTTAGCAAAAGAAAAAGGATCTGTCAAGTAGGTTGCCAAAAGAACTTTTAAGCTGCTTTTATCCCTAACTTAACCCAGGTGAAAACGACAACGAACACCAGGAACTGCACCAAAACAATACTAGGGCCGGAAGCTAGGTTAAACACTCCAGAAACCATAATTCCAGCGATGCTACTGCTGGAACCAACAAGGACTGACATAAGCAAAAACCAGCTAAATTGATGAGTCATCATTTTAGCAGTGGCTGAGGGAATTACTAAAAAGGCGTTCACGAGTAAAACGCCGACCGCTTTAATTGCTACGGCTACGGCTAAAGATAGCAAAATCACAAACCCATAACGATATAATTTAACAGGAATGCCTTGTACCTGGGCAACATCCGGATTAAGGGTTAGCAAAATTTGCGCTCGCAATGTTGATAATAAAAAAATACCACTACCCACAAGTACCAGCAGTGTCAAGATTAAATCTATAGCATCAATAGCCAAAATATCGCCAAATAGTACAGCCATCAAGTTTCCCCGATATCCTTTAATCATACTGGTGAGGATGACTCCGATCGCTAATGCCCCTGATAGAACTATACTAAGAATGCTGTCACTAGCTAAATCCGTTTTGTCAATTAGGTAGAGGACAACTACACCGAAAATTAAGGTAAATGGCAACAACATCCATGTAGGATTTATGTTTAATAAAACACCTAAAGCCACACCTACTAACGCTGCATGCCCTACAGCATGACTAAAAAATGACAACTGGCGCAAAGTGACAAAACAGCCTAATACACCGCCCAGTATTCCCATTAATATAGCACCGATAATGGCACGTTGCATGAAAGGAAACCCTAGCAATTCCACTAAATCATGACTATTTGTAATAGCTAACAAGTTGCTTTGAATATCAATCAATAAATTCATATCTCTGTTTTATAGTAATTTTTATCTATCCTGTAAGGATATTATCTTTTATTTCATGACTAGATCTTCAATTTGAAAGCATATATTTACAGTTGAAAAACTCTTCTTCTTCCTATAAGGAATTAATTTAAGAACAAATCATGATTCAATCTAATCCACCAATTACTTTAAATAGCAATATTATTGAAGCTATTCCCAATGAAGTAATCAGCACAGAAAAAGCCTAACGCATGGCAGAATTTTTTAGCTTTTTAGGAGATGCTAACCGCCTGATAGTTCTTTCCTTATTAGGAAATAAAGAATTTTGTGTCAGTGATTTAGCAGCCTTACTAGAAGTGAGTGAATCTGCTGTTTCTCATCAACTGCGAAACTTACACGCCATGCGTTTGGTCAGTTACCCTAAACAAGGGCGTAATGTTTTCTATCGCGTCCACGATAGTCATATTTTCCGTCCTTATCAAGCTGTAGCTGAACACCTAGATGAAAAAGATTGACAGTCAGAAGACAACAATCAACCCCTTTGGGGAATTAAATATTCAAAAAAGGTCAAGAGGCAAAAGACAAAAGTTTTTGAATTTTTAATTTTGTTGGCGGTAGCCTGCCGGAGGCACTATTTTGAATTTTTAATGCCTGTGTTGATAACGAGTAAAACCGGGTCCATAAGTTGCTAAAAGATTTTGCGGTGAAAGGGCAATTTCTGGCTTACCAGTACATACTACAGTTTGATTAAGACAGAGGACGCGATCGCAATGACGATTTACCATATCAATATCATGGGAAACCTGTAAAACAGTCCAACCCTCTTCTCGTCTTAACTCATTTAGTAAAGCATAAAAATCAGCCGCACCTTGCATATCTACCCCAGCAAAAGCTTCATCCAATACCAATAATTTTCGTGGTGTTACCAAACAATAAGCCAATAATACCCGCTTGAGTTGACCACCGCTAAGAGTCCCAATAGTCTGATTTCTTAAACGATATATATCTGTTCTGTGTAAAGCTGCTGCTATAGCTGCTGTTTTTTCTGTATGTTTTTGCCAAAAATTGGGGAATAATAAATTTTTTCTGTCACCTATCACCTGTTCCCTCTCACCTATTCCTAGTCCTACTAACTCAGTCACAGAAATAGGAAAACTACGATCAAAAATAAAATTTTGTGGCATATAGCCCAAAAAATGTCGTAAACTTCCTAACCTGGCAATGGGACGACCAAAAATTTCTATTGTCCCAGAACGTCGGGGAATCAAATCTAATATAGCTTTAACTAAGGTACTTTTACCAGCCCCATTTGGTCCTACTATTGCTGTATCTGTTTCAGGAAATAATTCAAAGGAAACATCCCTTACAGCGAGGAAGTTTCCTTGATAGACAGTTAATCCCTCTACTTTTAATATTGGCAATGTGATTGCTTGCTGGTCGTCAGTCATTCGATTTTGGATTTTGGATTGGTGTTACGGATAAACCAGAGTTATTTTACCATCAACTAATTAGTGGTCTAAATTAAAAATTACGTTTGCGTAGCCTGCCAGAGGCACTATTACGAATTACTTACATCCTGTTGCCAAATTCTTTAAATTATCCTTCATTGCCTGAAAATAATACTGGGGGTTTGTTTCACCATTTTCTAAAGAATTTAGAGGATATACAGTTAACTGCAAATCTTGTGAAAGGCTGGTCAGTAATTTGTTATCTATTCCTGGTTCACTAAATAAGGCTTTAACTTTGTACTTTTTAACTGCATTAATAGCATTCTGTACATCTGCTGGTGAAAGTTCGTCTTCAGGAATTTCTACAACTGCCGTTTGTTTGACATTATAGCGTTTGGCCATGTAGGGAAAAGCATCATGAAAAGTAATAAATGTACAGTTAGGAGTCTTTTGTAAAGTCTGCTGAAATTCATTATTTAAGTTGTCTAATTCCTGAATATAAGCCGCTGCATTAGCTTCATAAGTTATTTTATTTCGTGGATCAGCAGTTATTAAACCATCCCGAATATTGATGACTTGCTGTTTAGCAAAAACTGGATCTAACCAAACATGAGGATTTCCCGCTGCGTGTTCATATTTGTGGTCTTTCTCGTTTATTTCCTCCACGGGAGAAATATCATTTATCACTTTAATACTTTTACTAGCATCAATTTCTACTAATTTAGTATTTTGGGCGTTCTTAACTGTTCCTGTGAGAAATGCCTCTAAACCTAAGCCATTTTTTACTAAAACATTAGCTGTTGCGATCGCTTTTACATTATCTGGTGTCGCCTGATAATCATGTATATCCGTACCTGGTGGCACTAAAATCTCCACATCTGCTACATCTCCAGTTACGGCTTTTGTAAAGAGATACACTGGTAAAAATGTTACCACTACTTTTGGTGTGTTTTCCGCAGTACTTTCTGTTTTATTGTTGGATTCTTTACAACTAAAAACGCCCATTGACAATAATAGCAGCGTCATCAAACGCAGGATATTGCTTCTTCTGCTCCTGATTGTGAGTTTTATATAATTTCCAAGCATTTATCTTTCCCTTCTTAATAATACTGATTTTCTATGTATTAAGATTTCTGTTGGCAAGAACAAGAAGCCAATCTTATACTTATAATAATAATCATTATCACCGAATATTAGCAACAATATCACCCAATTTTGTCAAAATTTTACTGTGTCTGTAATAATGACGACGTCTGTAATAATGACGACAAAATTTTTTCAGTGCATAATACTTTTTTGAAGTTATTTTATAGATTTATCAATTCATCACGATTTATTAACCTACTGGTAAAAACTGGTAAAAAAGATTGCTTAATAATGTCATTATTATATATATAATGTTCTTATTATATTACTACTATTTATTAGTAGCTTTACCCTGCTATATGTGTGGGACAGGTGCGAATTGTAAACAGGTGTGAGGAAACTATGCAAAAATTCTGGGCATATCTATTAGCAAGTCCGGCAATTTGCGGTGCGATGCTTTCTATGGCGACGGGTGCATCAGCCGGGGAAGTAACAACAACAACGGAAACTAGTAAACCAATTGGAGTTACTAATCTAACGCCAAAACTTGAAAAAATTAATCAACAAGAGTTGATATCACAAGTAACATCAGTATCTCAGTTATCAGACGTGCAATCCACAGATTGGGCATTTCAAGCTTTGCGATCTTTGGTAGAACGTTACGGTTGTATTGCTGGCTATCCCAACGGTACTTATCGTGGTAATCTTGCCATGACAAGGTATAAATTTGCAGCCGGGTTGAATGGTTGTTTAGATCGAGTTAACGAATTAATTGCCACTGCTACTGCTGATCTAGTAACAAAACAAGATTTAGCCACACTGCAAAAACTACGAGAAGAATTTGCGGCTGAACTAGCAATCTTGCGGGGTCGTGTAGATGCGCTGGAAGCCAGGGCTGCTGAGTTAGAAGCCAATCAATTTTCTACCACCAGCAAATTGCAAGGGCAAGTAGTCGCCGTCTTCAGTGACGTTTTTGCTGGTAACAGTGGTGACAATAAAAATACCACTCTAGGTGCACGGGCGCGGATTGAATTTGTCAGCAGCTTTACTGGTCAAGATACGCTATTTACTAGAATTGAGAGTAATAATATCAACAGTCCTATCAGCAGTCTGCAACAGGGTAATTTGTTTTTTGCTGGTAGTGGTACTAACGATGCTTTCTTAGGTACATTGTGGTACAAATTCCCAGTAGGTAAAAAAACACAGGCAATAGCTATTGCTACTGGCGGTGCAGCAGATGACCTTACCAGCACAGTTAATATTTCTGATGGTGATGGTGCTTTTGGTGCTTTGTCCACCTTTGGTACACGGAACCCAATCTATAACCAGATTAGTGGTGCAGGTTTGGGAGTAAATCACCAGTTCAACAAAAATATGACCTTAAGTTTAGGGTATTTAGCAGGTACTAGCGACAATCCTGCCTCAAACCCTGCCTCTAAAAATGGTTTGTTTGATGGACCCTATGGTGCAATAGCACAGTTGACCCTCAAACCATGCGATCGCATTGCCCTTGGTTTAACCTATATCAATTCCTACAATCAACCAATACTCATAGGTAGCGAAGCTGCAACATCTGATATTACCAGTGAAGCATTTTCCAGTAATTCTTACGGTCTCCAAGCATCCGTTGGCATCAGTGAGAAATTTGTATTGGGTGGTTGGGGTGGATATACCCGGAGTCAAGTTTTAACAAGAGACAAAGGAGATGTAGAGATTTGGAACTATGCCGTTACCCTTGGTTTTCCAGACTTGGGCAAGAAAGGTAACTTAGCTGGTATTATCCTGGGCATGGAACCAAAAGTTACGAGTTCTAGCACCTCAGTGGTGTCTGAAGACTTAGATACCTCATATCACATTAAGGCATTTTATCAATACAAAATTAGTGACAATATCACAATTACCCCTGGTGTTATTTGGATAACAGCACCAGACCATAATGATACTAATAATGATGTGGTAATTGGTGCTTTGAGAACCACCTTCAGTTTCTAAACTCCAACTTCATCATTCTGAAAAAAAACCAGCCCCTCCCACAGGGCCGGTCTTAAAAAACGTTGTTCGTGTTGTCTTCTCAATAGAGTCAAAACCAAATTGCGCGTTCCCAAAATGCAACGGGCAACTTTTCTTAACAAGATTGTAACAGTCAGTACAGACTTTTCATGTAAAAATCTGAAAAAATATGTGTCCTTGGGTGAGTCGGTCTTTATATTTGTGAGGGGATGGGGACTGGGGAGAGTGTGGCAATAAATAATCACGAATTACGAATTATTCCCGGTTGTCCCCAAATAATAGTTTCTTGCTTGTAAACCACAAGCCCTGGTTTAGTACCTTTGGGTTTGTAGACCCGGTTGCGTCGGGTGTAAACTACTGGTACTTGGTCACTTTGACGGGCGCGACTAAAATAAGCAGCAAGATTGGCAGTAAATTGTAAATCCGTTTCTTCAGGAACTTTACCCGGTTCTAGACGTAGTAGAACATGACTACCGGGGATTTCTTGGGCGTGAAACCACAAGTCATAATCTCCTGCGACACGAAATGTCAGATAATCATTTTGGTTATTGTTCCGACCAATTAAGACTTCAAAGCCGCTGGGAGTGCGGTAACGATGAAAGTTGGTACTTGCTCTATCTATTGTGCTTCTGCTGCTATATTCTAAGGCTTCTAGATATTTTTGTCCAATTAGTTCATCACGGATTTCTTCTAGTGCTTGCAAATCTGTTACTGTTTGATATTGATCAATTTGGGAAATTGCAGCTTCTACTTGTTCCAAATAGTCAATTTCTGTTTGCACTTCCCACAGCAATGGTTCGACAGCAGCACGGGCGCGTTTAAGTTTCTGATGTTGTTTATAAAGTTTTTGGGCATTTTGCACAGCGTTTTTATCTGGTTGAAGTGTGATCGCCATTGGTTGGTTTGTCTCAAAATCTTCCAGGATAATTTCTTTCATCCCCGGTTGCCAGTTTTGCAGATGCGCCATTAACAAATCAGCTTTCTGCCGATATTCATCCGCTTGATCTGACTGTTGTAATCTGTCTTTAAATTTTTGTGCCTTACTGCCTAACTTACCCAGAATATTTTGTAACTTCTGACTTAACTGATGGCGTAGTTGGGAAAATAACTGTTGATTTAACTGGTCAGTGTAATACTGGTTAAGTAATTCTTGAATGTTGTTGGCTGGTGCTACTTGACCCCAACCCATCACCGTATAGCCATTTTCAGTCCCAGCCGGTTGGAATTTACCAGTTTCTAAAGTTTGTAGCCATTCTTGCCAACACGCAAATAGTCTATCCCAATCATCACCAGTTAAAGTATCTGTGCTTGTATCTGTTGCTATATTGGCAGTCAGCAACATCGTATCTAACAAAGCCGCACTCAAACCACTATAACTTTTCAGTAACTGTCGTTTAATCCCTCCCGGTATCAAACTTACTCGTTCTTGCCAGCGTGCTTGAGATTTCCCCAAACTGGGAATAGTTCCCGTAAGTTTTGGTGGCGGTTGATAAGGCTGTCCGGTTTGGATCGGACGGACGCTAGATTGCTGCTGACTAACTTGATGGGCAGCGGTGATAATTTCATTTCTAGCATCTGTGAGAATGGCATTACTATATTTACCCATTACTTCGACGTACAGGTGATAAAGTGCTTCTTCTCCTGGACGACGGGCAAATTTTAAATCAACCACTCGTTCCCAAGGGGCGATAAAATCAATAGCAACTAAGGCCAACCCACCCAACTGATGAATTAGTTGTTGGCTAAAAGTGAATGTGTCTGGTATGCGTGTTGGTGGTTCACCAATACAAATGCGTGTAGCTTGGGGATGCCAAGAAATATCTAGCCAATCCCGCTTTTTCATAGTCCGTAAGGCTATGGCAATAGTATAGCGATCGCGCTGGAAAACCTGTTCTGTCCGGGCAGGTAGCCAGTTAGCCCGTAGTTCACCACAGGCAGCTTTGAGAGTCGTAAAATCAACTGGTTGCAAAATAATTTAGTCATCCGATTTTAGATTTTGGATTTTGGAGGTTCGGGAGCCTTAGTGGAACGATTTTGGTTTTATTCCTCGGATCAATCCGATGGTTTATACCATTAAGGAATTGTTGGTAACAATAATATAGTTTTTTCATCTTGGCTGTGAGCCAAAAAGAAAACCGTCAGATATTCCGATTTCCTTCAGAATCATTCTAACGGTCTAACACTTTTTCCTGTTATTCCCATGGTGAAGGAATAGCAGTGGTTGACAGCACCTTGTCTCCCATTAACCTCAAAGCTGTTTTACCACAGTTCGGGCAGGTAATTTCCAGATACTGTGAAGCTGTGACATCTACCTCACTCAAAAGACCTTGTTTACAATGCCAGCATTCAAAAATCACTCTACTAACTAGTTGATTACAATCTAATATCTTAATGTGTTGAGAAGCCGTTGGTTCACTGTCCAGTTTTCTGGGCTTGGGGAATTTTTTGATTTCTTGAACTTCCATCGTTTTTCCTGCTTGACTCTCTATATAACTGTACCCTCTGCGCTGGGAGTGAACAAAGTTAAACTCATCAGTTTTTGCACCTGATAGGAAAAAAAGGCTGAAAACCCCATCAAGTATATTATACTACCGTAATTTTTAATACAAAAGAGATTTTACTACTGACTGTTGTTGTCAACGACATTATTATGTTCAATAACTCACTAAATAACACTATATCCATTAACTTCATTAAAGAACATATTGAAATCACTCCTGGTATTTGTGGAGGAAAACCTCGCATTGCTGGACATCGTATCCGAGTGCAGGATATTGTAATTTGGCATGAACAAATGGGAATGTCTCCCGATTAAATTCTCTACCATTATCCTAGCATTACCTTATTTGATATTTATGCTAATTTAGCATAGTATCATGATCATCGAGAGGAAATTAGGCAACAAATTGCACAATCAGAGGCTTGGATTTCTTGAATCCAAGCACAAACTCCTTTAATTTTGCAGGAAAAGCTAAAAAAACGTGATTACTGAGAGAATTAACTTCCATTTAGATGTAAGTAATGCAATTGCATTAGGCTTACGTCGTCGAGGAATTGATGTGACTACGACTCCAGAAGTCGGATTAATTGTTGTATCAGACAGAGAGCAAATTGCTTTTGCTTTATCTGGAAACCCTATCTTGATTACTCATAATGATGATTATGTAATACTTCATGGTGGCGGAATGAATCATGCAGGAATTAATTATTGTGACCAAAAACGCCGTTCAATTTGTGATATTTTAAATACTTTGGTTCTGATTGGGGAAATACTTGAACCAAAAGATATGAAAAATCAATTGAAGTTTTTATGAGATTGAACCAAACGGATAAATTAATTCAACATAGTTAAATAACTATAAGGATTATCACCACATGGTTTTTACGTAGTCAATTTTATTTTAAAAATACGTACAATTAAGATTAGTTCTGATTAAATAGATGATTTAATCTAAATTAGATTAGACTAAGTAAAAACCTGTAACACAGTTTTTAAGGGAAGGAATACTAATATTGAAATCTCGTATTTTACCTACATCTTATACTATTCTCATTTAGCCTAGTGAATCGCTCAACTAGACTCAAAGCTTTCGTTAGTAGTCTTTAGAAGATTTTTTTGGATTGGTGCAAGATGTAAATTTGCAAAGTTAACTTGATATTTGTAGATACATTTCCCTTTTGTATAGATAACAGAATCACAATCGGGAAAATAAGTTCAAATCACATTCAAGATAATAACTCTAAGCTAAAAATACAAAGACCAATTCGAAAAATTATCTTTGGAAGTCCAGGAACTGGCAAAATCCATAAAATCGAACATGAAATTATTCCAAGTTTAGGAATAGAAGGTTTAGAAAATGTTGTCGGAACAGTTTTTCACCCAGAATATACTTATGGTGATTTTATGGGTAAACTTGTGCCAATAACAAAAGGTAAAGATTTTAGATATAAGTTTTGTGAAGGTCATTTTTTGATAGCTCCTACTAAATCTTATCAAAAGAGAATCGAAAAATATCAAGATATAATCAAAAATATAGACTTTAAAGAGTTAGAAGAAGGACAGAAAAAGGAAAGAATTAAACAGGCTCATAAAGATGCTTGTAATGAAGATCACAAGGTTATTTTAGTTATATATGAGATTAATCGAGGTAATTCTTCAGCTATCTTTGGAACTATTTTTCAACTGTTAGATAGACAAGATAATGAATGGTCATCTTATTTCATTAATATTACAGAGATTGAATTATTAAGTATACTTAAATTATTAGGTGTTAAAGAAATAGAATTAGCAGGTAATAGTTTTGAATACAAATTTCCAGGTGAATCAGAGAGAAAAAATCTATCCACTTTGAAAAGTGGAGTTGATTGCTTAAATATGAATATTGAATATCGCTCAATTAAAATCCCTCCTAATCTATCAATTGTTGGAACGATAAATACCTCTGATAATTCTATTTACTTTATGGATAGTGCATTTAAACGCCGTTGGGAATGGGAATTTGTAGATTGGGATGAAAGTAAACCTGAAACTACAAACTATTCAGAATTCGATGTTGATAATTGGCACAAGTTAGTTAAACAGATTAATATTCTCATTAAGGATCATTATGATTCAGTTAGAGGAGTTGAAGATGATCAAATAGGATATTACTTCATCAAAGTACCAGTCACTTCTATAGATATCTAAAATAAATTAATGTTCTTTTTATGGAATAGCATTTTTAGTAGAGATAAAAAATCATTAATAGATTTTTAATGAATATCAAGATCAGAACCAGTTACATTTCATTGCATTTAAAAGTCAAGAGCAAAAAGAAATTGCAGAAAATTCTCTTCTTAAAGAAGCAAAAGATTATGTCATAAATATTCTTAAAGTAAACTACTTCTCTTAAAGAGAACTACGATAATATACAAATTTCTTATCCATATTTAATTATTAAACTGGATTATAAAAATATAAATAATTATCCAATTGAGTATTCTTATGAAGATCTATTTTATGATTTAGGTGAAAGAGACTCCAATCGAAAATTAAAGCCTAAAATTAAGTGGAGAATCACATCTGACGAAGAAAATACTCCTATTAAAGTAGGAAGTTTTAATCACCAAAACAAATTTGTCAATATCGATAATCGTCGTCATTGCCCAAGGCTTTCTTATCGTCCAACAAATAGAAACTTAATGCTTTTGCGCAAATATTAGACTATAGATATTAATGGTACACCTATTTTTTACTATCTTCACTTTACAATTCAAGAAATTTTAGATGCTATAGAACGTAGATCATCAATTTAGCCAGTAGTTTGGTTCCAGCTAACGAAATACCACTATTATTACTCATTCTTTGGTTAAATATAATGAGTTTGTACTAAGTTTTCATCTTCTGATACACGAATAAAATTGGCAAGTTATATATAAATAACTAAAATAGAACTAAAATAAAAATGTATCTATCAGAGGTGATCTAAATGACTACCCAACTTAGTGAACCAAAAAAAACACAGAACTGGTTATCTCTTGGGAAGCATTACCCGATGATTTTCAGTTAGAGGATGAACCAGTGCAAAATACAGGACAACCTATTTTAGCAGGTGCATTACGGGAAATTTTATAAATTGCCGGTTTTATTCAGCTGCAAATATTAATAGTTTCTAACTTTGCCCTTTGTGCCACAGTTAATGAACAAATTATTCTTAAAGTATCTGACTGGTTATACGTACCATCGGTTAAATCTCTTTAACCAGAACGCAGAAGCTATACACCAAATTTAGAAGGTGATATTCCCGCAGTAGTAATGGAATTTTTATCTCATACCGATGGTGGAGAATATTCTTTTAAACGGACTTATCCTCCCGGAAAATGTTTTTTCATGAGCAAATATTAAAAGTTACTGTTTATGTAATTTTTGATCCTGAAGATGGTATATTAGAGTTTTTTCAATTAGAAAACTAGCGATATCAGTATTCAGTTAAAACAGCCAGATGAAAACGGTTATCATTGGCTTGATAGTATGGGCTGATTTTTAGGAACCTGGCAAGGTACAAAAGAAGGGAGAACAGGTTATTGGTTAAGATGGTGGAATCAAGATGGTCATTTATCACTTTGGGCTGTAGAACAAATTGAAAAAGAATGTCAAGAAAAAGAAAAATTGATCGAATATTTGCGATTGCAAGGTATAGATCCTAATAATTTACTCATCTAGCAGTTACAGAAGTTTTCATGTATTTGTACAAAACTTTTGTTTTTCTCTTCCTTTGTATATTTTGCGTAGTTTGCGGTTAGTTTCATAAAAGTGAAGCAATATAAAAATATAAAAGGGTAAAAAGACAAGAAAAAATCCTCACTCTTTACCCAAATAAATTATTTTATTTTCTCCAGAAAAGATCAATTACTAACTAAAGCAGGTTCTTTTTCTTTAACTGGTTGGAGTAGTTGGGTGTATAGCGCGTCTAACTGACTAGCTACACCGTCCCAGCTAAACTTACTCATTACCCGTCTATTACCCGATTGACCTAGTTTTGCACGCCATTGGGAATTAGCAAGAATACGGTCAATGGCGTTACTAAAGGCTGCTACATCTTGCGGCGGTACTAATAAGCCAGTGTTTTCATTAACAACGGTAAACTGAAGACCACCAACATCACTAGCTATAACTGGTGTTCCACTGGCCATTGCTTCCACAGCCACCAGTCCAAAGGGTTCATAGTGACTGGGAACCAAACAAACATCAGCCGCACCGTAATAACTTGGTAAGACTTCTCGACTGAGACGACCAGGAAAGGAAGTAAATTCACTCATTCCCAATTCGTTAACAATTCCCTCTATGCGATCACGTTCTCTACCATCACTGTTACCTGGTGTACTTCCACCACCAATAATCAGTTTCAAGTCTTTATCACCATAAAACTTAGACTCACGCACAGCACGCACCAAGGTTTCTATCCCTTTGCGTGGGTCAAAACGCCCTACATATAAAACAACTTTGGCTTGTGGATCAATTCCCAATGCTTCTCTAGCTGCTTGTCTATCCACTGAACCAAAATGGCGAATATCTGTACCACAAGGAATAATATCAATGTTTCCTTGATGAGAAACCAGAGTTCTCATGTGTTGTTTTTCTTGCGGACTTGTCGCCACAATTCTTTCCGCTGTTTCCAATACTTCTTTTTCCACTGCCAGACGTTGACTAGCAACCATAGGAATATTTTCTATCGTGTTGTATTTGACTATTCCTAAGGAATGATATGTGTGAACCTGTTTACTTCCCTGGATTTGTTTCAGCTGCAACCCAACCCAACTAGATAGCCAGTAGTTAGTATGAACCAACTCATATTTAATGCCGGTTTGTTTTTGAAATTCCAATAACTGTTCCAAAAATTCTGGCAAGTATTTAAAACCGTTATCTCGTGGTACGAATTCAACTGGTCCGGCTGTTAAACGAATGGTTCGACAACGAGAATTATGTTTAACGATATCTTCTTGGTCAACACTCACTTTGCGGCTAAACATATCAACTTGCCATCCTAGCTGGGATAGTGCTTCACCCACTTGGCGAACATAAACATTTTGTCCTCCAGCCTCCTCTTTCCCAATTTCAATCGCCGGATCACCATGGACTGAAATCAAGGCAATGCGTTTGTTAGTGGTAGAGTTCATAAGTTGTGTGTTGCTGATTCTCACAAGGTAGTATGCGGTTTCAAGTTGGCGTTACTCACGCTTACCTGAATGATTTAGAGACTTTTATTAAATTTCATGTAAATTTAATTATGTCATAAGAAATATTTGTGTACTACCAAATTATATAGTTTATTTCAGGATTTATATTTAATTTTATTATGTCTAATTTTTGTATATTAATCTCTAATCATTTTATTTTGATAGATTCCATCTATTGTTTTATGGAATATTTAAATTTTATCCATTATAAATAGAGCCTTAATTAGTCATCGAAAAATGATTACTGTATTTATATTACAGCAATAAAAAACCAATATTTAATTATACTAACTCAGCAATTTAAACTATCTAGTTGGTCCAATGACTAATATTTAACTACTTAAATTAATAAGTAATTAATTGTTACGGTATTTCCATAATTACAGAAATTCCTTGAGGAAATTACTTTTTTTAGAATTGCATTTACTTTTACTATTAAAAATTATTTTTTTTTGTTAAATAAGATACTTTTTATTAAAAAATTTACATATATCTCAATATTTCAGAGTTTAGGAGGTAATACATAATTCTCCCTATCACCCCACCCTCACAAGGGTAGGTTTTTGACTTGCTCCTGAGGGGAAGACTTAGTGGACAAGGCAGACAAGGTGACAAGGGAGGAAAACAATACAAATTATGTACGTTTGGTAACAAGAACAGACCATCAAAAGACCATTTTGCTTAGAAAATCTTCCTTGTCTTGCCTTCACAGATAATATTAAAAACCTACCCCTGTAAGCCCCCACTTCCCCATCTCTCCAGAAAAAATTGAGCAGTGCGAATAGCCAGAATCGGGTATTCGCACTGCTCATGTCCTGTTTTATTGGTGGTGATTTGCACAAATAACAGTCCCGTTACGGGTCTGGTAATTTTAGTCTTTGATTAACAGGGGAATCTGACTTACTCAGATGAGTTTAGTAGCTTTAGCAACACGAGAATAATTAAAAATTAAAAATCAGCATTTGTGATTTTTAATTTTTAACTTTTAACTCTCTTTCCCCTCAATTTATGGGGCTTGCTTACTACTAACAGCTTTTCTGACGACATTTGCCAAGAGATGAATAGTTGTCAAGTTACTGTTTCCAACCCTATAGGATTAGTTAGTCGCTTGTGCGGCTAACATCTGCTTCAGCTTTTCTAAATCAGCAGCCCAACGTGGATCGGGACGAATTGCGTCTGAATCTACTGTGGTAGTTGTTTCACGGTTTCCACCACCACCACGGCGAGATTTCTTAGCGCCTTTGTCACGACGGTTTTCTTTGTTGATGCTAGGTGCGGGGGCGCTACTAGCTTGACTAACAGGCTTGGGTGCTTGCTCCTCACCTTCTTCACCTTTTGTCCGAGGTAATGCTTTTTCTAGCTTGATGGCTGTGTCTTTGAACAATTGACCATTATACTTTTCAATAATTTGGTCTGCTTGTTCGTCATTGTTCACCGTTAGAAAACCGAAACCGCGACATTTGCCTGTTTTGCGGTCTTTAATTAGTTTAGTGGTAACAGCATCGCCTTCAGCCGCAAACAATGCTTGCAACTCTTGACGATCTATTTCTTCTTTGGGCAAATTACCTATATACAGGCGAACGGACATGAACTATACCTCCAGAGTTGAAATGAACATGACAAGACAAAAACAATCACTTGGCTTTGGCTTTTCAATAGATGCTATTAATTAAAATCGCCGTAAACCAATTTTTTTAATCCAAACTATCAACCTATACAATACAGTTTTTTGTTGGGATCAAGCTTATTTAGGACAAAAGCGCCAATACGCCCGGCTAATACCACCTTAATTCTAAGAATTGTAAATTTAATAGCCCACCGTCCGCCACAGTAAATGATTTTTTCCTAGCTCTTATTCGCAGAATTAAATACCATCTCTTAACCTTATCACGGTATTTTCTACGTAACTAGTTCAGCACCTACATTTTTGCCAATAGTATTAATGCATCGTAGCATAAAATACAATTTTTGCAAAAGGTTAAAAATTTGAAACAAAAACCAGCCACTGGCTGGTTTATTTGCTGCTCTGTTGGGAGGAGCTAATGCGGATAGGTGAGTATTAGCAGCCAGATCAATCACCAGGTTGGAGGGCTGAATTACTTTGGGTTCTATAGATTTCATGAATAAATGTAACATTTGGAAAAGAAATCTGCAACTTTTGTTTACATTTCGTCTAGTCAGGCGAGAATTTTAGTATTAACCCCCAACAGATTGGGCGGTGAGCATAATATATGCTCCGCAGGCTTGGGCAATGACTGCTAAAACAGTAAACCAAATAGGATGAGGGCTGTTAATGGTTTTGCCATTTTGAGTTTCTAGGGTTTGGATATCTATCCAAGGTGTTGCTCGTCGTCGTAACCAACCTGTGACGATAATTTGCCGACTAATTAATTCTTGGGGAGTAACTGAGAGTCCCCACAATGGAAGATGGTGTAGTTTCACTAAACCTGTGCTGGACTGTAGGATCAGGTCTTGGGATAGACAGTTGCTAATTCCACGACGGCCTAATAGTTTACCAACAAAGCGGACACTGATGCTATCTACTGGTAAAACAAAGCTACTGGTAAAACAAAGGGGTTGGTTAATAGCTGAGGCAGTTGGTCATCAGCTTGTAAGGCGAGAGGTTTGATTTCGGGAAAGAAGGCATTAATCCGCATCACTATACCTATACTAAAGCCGAGCGTCAGAAACCCTGTCATGAAAGACCAATCATCATAGATCCATTTCAGGTTGAGTAAATGAAATGTGTATGCTGTTTGCCATATTAGCCAAAACATACCTGCTAATACAAACCCCAGGGGTATTCCCAACCAAGGGGCGATTTGTAATAGGAAGGACTGAGGTTTAACGGGGAAGGATTCTGGAATGGCTAGATGTAGTTCAGTTTCTATATGCCAATGATGGGCTATTTGACTTATGCGTTGGATGCGATCGCCCATTAATGGATGGCTATTTTTAACAGTAAACCATTGCCGATAAGGATTGGAGTTTTCCCACATTAAGAATGATTCCCAGGGCAGATGTCCTGCAATGCTTCCCAAACACAGATTTGTCGGTGGCTAACTGGGGCGACAATATTTAAACTTTCCAATTGCCAACTCGTGTGTTCTTGTTTTTTGATATGATCAGCAATACCAATAGCAATTTTGAGTAAGGCACGAATTAACCCATTGGGATGTCCTGTAATTTCAGCTGCGTAGTGATCGCTAGAGTCAAGCCGAAACCGGGAATTAAGCAAAGTCAACCAGCCAGCAAACACCAAATTCCATAAATCAGACTACTCAAAGGTGTAGCAGTCCAGCGCCAAATTTGCTTGTCACTCTTGTTTCCCCAAGTTGATGCTTGCTGATATAGTTTATAACCTGGCAAGGTCACCAGCAAAGCCAAAAACATTACCAGAAAATCCCAGGGGCCAATTTGCCCTAAAGCCAAAGCGTAGATAGTGGCTATTTCATCATCACTTAGTTTTTCTAACAATCCTTGACTAACGATAATCCGGGCTGTACAGGGTAAATTACCATAGGTCAACATAATTGGTGCTGGCATTGGTAAAATCTGGAGTCTGGGAACAGTCCAATATCTTAATTTACAAGCACGTTGTGTCACCCGGAGTCCTTTACGGCTGTGGCTGTACAAGATTTCTTTAGATAGCGGTTGTTGTCCATGAAATTTTGCCAATAGCTAATCTAGCAAGCAAGGAGACAATCAGAGTAAAACCAATATTAGGAATAATATTAATGAAGCAGGATTGGTATATAAAAGTGGGAATGGATTTACATAAGGCAGTTTTTCTAAAATTTGGGTGTCAAAGCCATTGGCAAACTGATTAATCCCCACAATACCCAAAAAATGGCTATGAATGTTCCCAGCGCCAGCAGCTGGGATGGCATGGAGTTATATTTACGGAGAGGTTGCAATACCTTAGCGCGTCTAGCGTGTCGCCAATAAATGCTAACTAGTTCAGTGGCTGTAGTATTTGGGATATCAATATCAGGATGAGGAGTATTTTTTTCTGGGATACCTTCTTTTTGTTGTGGCGTTGTGGTAGAAACTAAAGGAGTATCTAAGGAATTATAAAAAGCCACAAATCCATAGCCACAAATCCATTTTCGAGTTGCCTGGTTTTTTTGTGGCGTTTTTGCACTTTATTCAAGTGTTCAAGAGCGCATTCTGCCCATTCTTGAAGTTGCGGATTACTGCTTTTAATCAGATAATCAAAAAGGGTAATCGCTTTACCAATTTCGTATATGCGCGTATAAGCTATAACAGTCCTAACTTGAGCTTGCAAACAAGCATTGCTCTCATTTTTGCTGTTGGCAATAGGTACAAGTTGAGTAATTACGGCCTAGTAATTTCCCTGCTTGAGAGCAGCTAAACCAGCCTCTAAAGAAGGTTGTTGATATTAAAGCATAGAACTTGTGGTACTCCAATTTCTGCTAAGTAATACACGCGATATAGTTCAAAAATGAAAATTGAAAACTCAAAATTCAACAAATAGATGCGAGTCCCTGAATTTATTCAGGAGGAGGCAGGAGTCAGGAGGAGGAGGCAGAAGGAAGCAGTAATTAATTACAAATTACGAATTATTATGTATCCGGTTTTTGACTGGAAAATACAGGGGCGATCGCACTTAATTTCAACTCTGGATGGTCTCCCTCCAACTGTTGACAATTCCATTCATTACGGAATAGCAATACAGGTCTTCCCATACTGTCTTTTACAGTAGTGGTGTTGAATAAACGTCCCACCTGATTCAAAGTTTCCCAACCGCTTTCAACCCATCTAGCAACACTATAGGGCAATAAATCTAATATGGTTTCCACACCATACTCATTTTGTAGACGGAACTGCACCACCTCAAATTGCAACTGACCAACCGCTGCTAAAATTGGATCGCGCTTGGCTTCATCATTTGAGTACATAATTTGTACAGCACCCTCTTCCCGTAATTCAGAAACACCTTTTTGAAATTGCTTGAATTTCGAGGGGTTGGGATTTCTGAGAGTAGCAAAAAGCTCTGGTGAGAAGTACGGAATTCCCTCATATTCCAGTTTTTTACCTGTATAAATTGTGTCGCCAATCGCAAAAACGCCGGGATTATTCAATCCTATCACGTCACCAGGATAAGCCACATCAATTGATTCTCTCTCTTGGGCAAAGAGTTTTTGTGGTCGAGACAGACGGACAACCTTGCCTGTGCGGGCATGATTAACTGTCATATCCTTTTCAAACTTACCTGTACAGACTCGGACAAAAGCTACTCTATCTCTATGTTTCGGGTCCATGTTGGCTTGGAGTTTGAAGACAAATCCTGAAAATTCCGGGTAGGTAGGAGGAATTTCTCCGACGCTACTGTTATGTGTACCTGGTTTGAGGGCATAGTCAAGGAAATATTTGAGGAATAATTCCACCCCAAAGTTAGTCATGGCGCTACCAAAAAACACAGGTGTCATTGTTCCTTGATGCACTAATTCTAAATCGAGTTCCCCTCCTGCTCCTTCTAATAGCTCTAACTCATCTTTGAGTTGGTGATAAAGGTCTTCTTCTAGTAGTTCTTCAATTCTGCCTTCAACTAAATTAATGATTGTATCGCGGGCTTCTCGGCTACCGTGGGCGCTGCGTTCAAATAAATGAATTTGCTGCTGGTGGCGATCAAATACACCTTTGAAGCGATCACCCATCCCTATAGGCCAATTCACTGGGTAAGTTTGTAACCGCAATTCTTGCTCAATTTCATCCAATAGATCCAGAGGTTCTCTCCCCGGACGGTCCAGTTTATTCACAAATGTGAAAATAGGAATACCCCTCAGCTTACACACTTCAAACAGTTTCCGGGTTTGGGGTTCCAACCCCTTAGCAGCATCAATTAACATCACCGCGTTATCGGCAGCTGCTAAAGTGCGATAGGTATCTTCACTAAAATCTTGGTGTCCAGGGGTATCAAGTAAATTAATTTGAGAATTACGATAGACAAATTGCAACACTGTAGAAGTAATAGAAATACCCCGTTGTTGTTCCATTAACATCCAGTCAGAAGTTACCTTGCGCTGGTCTCTTCTGGCTTTGACCGCCCCCGCTTCGTGGATAGCGCCTCCGTATAATAATAATTTTTCTGTTAACGTAGTTTTACCAGCATCAGGATGAGAAATAATTGCAAAATTGCGACGCATTTCCACCGCTTGACCGAGTTCTTCCACAAGTTCAGTAGCCATAATCAGTAATTTGTTTTTAACCTTATTTAATTAAATGTAATCCTTTTCAGGACTAGGAAACACATTTGTTAATTCTATTAATTCTTACGTCGGATTCCTCAATCTTAAATTCAGAAATTTATGACTGAGGTAGTTGACAAATGGCAGAGGTTACACTACTATACAATTATAGTTTTAGCTTTTATATGCGCGCATATAGTATCTTAAGTTTTTGATTTCCTAGATTGCCTGAATCAGCATTTAAAGAGTTAATATTAATTAACTAACGCTTCTTTAAATTTCGCAGGCAAAAAACTTGCCTCAACTTCGATAATTTATAGAGCAATAGCTGAATTATCCTCATTCAAACTAACAACATCTACAAAACGTGGAACTGCAAAAATCTTGCAATTGAGCTTAATTTGTTCAATTTTTTGCAGTTTTTCTCCTGTAATGTAACTTTCACCCCAATGAGGACAGCTAAATAATATGTACATTTTCAATTACCAGCAGTTATTCCCCGTTTCCATAGGTCCTATTAACGTTGCGGATATGTACACCTTCACTATTACAAATAGTGCATTTCATACTTTCTGTTACCTGATTTTCAACTTGATTATAGTTAATAACCAGTCTAAAATTGTCAGTCCCGAAACTCTGGAAAATTCAATAAGAGAACTCCACAAAAAGAAATGCCCAATGTCAGTCTGAACGTTCATGGAGCGTCTCTGAAAGAGATAGTGAAGAATCTCCGAGATGCTTATTTTTGCTATGGCTTACGCCACGCTTCGGGAACGCTACACTCAGCATGACAAGACAGGATCATTAGACCTCTTGCACAATTTTTTATGTGGTATTATAGAGAGTTTTAGATTTTATTTATTTTTGGTGTTCTTTGTGATCGCTAATTCAAACATAACTCTGTACCTCTAACTTTTTGCTAAAACAAAGACAACCCCCAATATAACCTAAAATTAATTCTGCAACAGGCCTATTTATTTTGTGACTTACTCTAAGAGTGTTCCAACTAAAAAATGATCCGAAATGTCAGTCGCTTGGACAAAAGATTTCAAGAAACCATTTTTTCAAAGTTGTTAAAATTTTATGGTAGTAGTCTCAGATATAGATCTGCTAGCTGTCCTGTCCCGCAATGGGTAACTAAATAAAATTGCCGATGTTAAGGATAGTGGATTAAATAACCTGTAACTCTGGTTAAGGGGTGTAATTCCATTG
>CAKZGI010000355.1 GCA_936914905.1 uncultured Trichormus sp.
CTGCTAATACTACTAATGTCATAAAGTCTTCATACTTAATCCCAATTAATCTTTTTGATTCCTGGAGGTATAATTCTATTCTTTCTAGGGGACTTGTCACTATTGATATACATACTTACATTTTTTCTGTTTATTTTCCCACAAAATTGCTTTTAAGGATAGGTCTATTATACTGCTTAAACTAACTCAAAATTGAATTGATTTTGAGTTAGGTAGATGAGTGATTTTCTACCCCTTTAGTTAATCAGATAGTAAAAATTATGCGATAGTTTTCTTAAGTTATTAATAGCCAAAAACGGTACCTGGTAACACACCATAGCAATGCATACCGGGATAAGCACCATAGCCTAGACCACCACCATAGCCAAATCCGGCATCAGGTAGACCATACACCTAAACGAGCATAGCCAAGCCGACCAGATGCTAAATCTTGTTCCTCTGTTGGTAAATCCACAAATAATTAACATTTAAGGATTTGAACTGACATAATTTTTAGCCTCACTTACAAAAATAGGTCTTTATGACCTAATTAATAAATATATTTTGCAGAGATTAAACTAATCTAAAGTGATAAATAAGAATCTAAATATTTATATCTTCGGAAACAAGTTGATGAGAAAGATAGGAAAGGTTAAGGGATAAAGAGTAAAGAGTAAGTGGTGAATCAAAATATTTTATCTTTGCTCTTTTACCCTTAACTAAAAGGAATTGGATATCTATTTTGTGGATTTGTCTAGCTCACTACTACCAATACTGATGTCTTCTTTGCCAGGGACCACCGCCCCAGGGACCACGACCCCAGGGACCACCGCCCCAGGGACCCCAGGGACCACCGCCCCAGGGACCCCAGGAACCACCGCCCCAGGGACCCCAGGAACCACCACCCCAGGGACCCCAGGAACCACCACCCCAGCCACCAGATATAAGTTGCTGTTCTTCGCTGGATATCTCGTGAACCAAATCAGATGTGATGTGTTTATCTGACATAAATTTTAGCCTCAATTTGGTGTTATCAATCTATACTTTTTTTATAAACACAAATAACAATAAATCCAATAATTCTCTAGTCATAGTTTAATGGATTAAAACTTCTACCTTTTGGTTGTTATAAATTAAGAGATTATGAATTAGATGGTTGATAATTTATTTTAAAAATTAATCCTATTTCTGTATATTTATATTTTTTAGAAATTTGAAGAGAAAACTAGATATGGAGTCTAGATGTTTCTTCTCTAAGAAAATCATCGGTTATAGCAGTTGCCAATGTAATTAAGAAAAATTTGAAGACTCAGCTTATAAATGGCGTGCGCTGCCCCCCATAGGGTAGCTTAGACATTAGCTGGCTGCTATATTTGCTCAATCTTAAAGAAGATAAGACCCTGATTAGGGTTTCGAGTTCTACAAAACTCGATTTATAAAAGGTGAAGTTATTTAAATTTTCTCTTCAAACTAGAATTAGAGTTTTGAAAAACACAAACTATCCTATAGTACCTATTTTGGGGACTTTACTTACTGGATGTTAGTTCTTATTAGAACCAGGAAGAGTAATCACAGTCTTTATAGGGTGTAGACTCAGGGTAGGGTTTGTATCCACAGCATTTACGAGGTTTATAGCAAGGGGAATAATCGCAATATCCCCCGGATATAAGTTCTTGTGCTTCTGTCGTTAATTCCACTAAATTTGATTTATTGATTTGATTAGACATGATGAATTGCCTCACTTACATTGTTACCTTTGTCAATGTTTAGGTAAGATCCCATATTTAAAAAATCGGATAGTTGGGAAATGACAAAACTCAGTAAATGGAAAACAAGATTGTCATCACAGCAAAGGAGGAGAAGAAGAGATTATTTGAATTCCCTCAAATTTTGATTTTCATTTTGATTGCGTTGAGTGAATTAGATGTTTTTTCTCCTCCCTGTAGTGATTGAAAAGTCTAACTTACAGAACTGTTAGTCTGTAGATGGTGCTGGTTTAGTAACCGTAGCCGTAAATAGGACGACAGATATAGGTGGGGTAACGTTTACCACCTTGGTAGCCACCACCAGGATAACCATCACCACCTTGGTAACCACCACCAGGATAACCATCACCACCTTGGTAGCCACCACCAGGGTACCTGCCCATACCGTATTGACCTCCGGAAAGAAGCTGTTGTTCTTCTGTACATAATTCAGCAACTAAATCTGATTTTTTGATTTTATCTGACATGATTATTGACCTCAAAAACACATTTAGGTGTGTAATCACCTATGCTTTTATTATTAATGTTTTATCTTTTAATAAAATTGAACTCTGGTTATATTTTTATTTAAAATATTTCTTTCTTTTAACTCATGATTTTTCAGAAAAATAGTAAAGTTTACGAGATATATATTATTAGTGTTTTTTATTTATATGAGCAACAGAAATGTAGAGATATAAAATATAGTTTCTCTCTACACAATGATAATGATGTTGAAATTCTAAATTTGCGGTTCTTGAATTCTTTTTAAGGAAAACCGGGTTTATTTCATAGGCATTTCATTCAAGACAGATCATAGTTATTCATAACCCTTACAGGGTAAGGGTTTTGCTATGATTAATCCTCGATCACCATAAAAACAAGGCAAGAGCCAAATTTGTGCTTCAGGAAAACAAGTTATTTAGTAAATTAGGTAAAAATCACTCAATTCGTTACCAGGATAATTGATTATGGGTATACCAAAAGTGAAAGAAGTAGCTATGGTAATTTGTGATAACTTATATTTACTACTTTGTGTACTAGATTCACTAACTCCTAGATTTAAGTCACTATCTGCGGCGCTGTCAATGTCAGTTTTTTGGAAGAAAAAGTCAGTTTTACCAATAACATTAAAAACTTGCCCAGCAATTAATATTTCTTGATCTGCTTCAGATAAGTCATGAAATAGTGCCTGATGCTTAGATGTCTGATTATCTGCCATAGTGTTAAATCCTTACAAGACGAGAGCATTAATTTTATATAGTTAAAAACTTCATATGCTCTCCTTTCTGAGAAAGAAAAGTTTCTAGGCTACCTTGCAATTCTACTTCACCTTGATCCATTAACACTATCCAATCTGCTCGATTAACCACACTGGGACGATGGGTAATCAAAATTGTGGTTTGACCTTTGCGAGATGCCAACAATCTATCTAAGACATGAGTTTCGCTTACTGGATCTAGTCCTGCCGTTGCTTCGTCTAAGATTAAAATGGGTGGATTGGTAAGTATTCCGCGTGCGATCGCTAATCGTTGTCTTTGTCCACCAGAAAGATTTGCACCAAATTCTCCTAACACCGTTTGGTACTTGTTAGGTAATTGACTAATAAAACCATCAGCATCAGCAATTTCACAGGCTTGAACAACTTGATCAAAAGGAATAGAAGGTGTTCCTAAACGAAAGTTTTCTAAAATTGATCGACTCCAAAAATGAGGTTCTTGGGGTACATAAACTACTTGTTGTCGCAAACAATCAAGAGAAAGGTCATGGATATTAAAAACCCCAATGCGAATATTACCTGAAGTTGGCTGATATAAACCTGCTATCAATTTTGCTAAGGTACTTTTACCACAACCTGATTTACCAATTAAAGCAATCACCTTTGCACCGGGAAGTTTAAGAGAAAAATCTTCTAATAAATCAACTCTTCCTGCGTGGTGAAATGTAAGATGAGAGAAATGAATATCGGCATCACCGGCGATTTGTGCAAGAGGCTTTTGACTACCTCCAACTACTTCTGGTGTGGCATCAATAACTTCTAGCAAACGAGAAATTGCAGTTTGAGAACGGAAATATTCATCTACTAATCCTACCAAAGAACCAATTAAAGCTAAAACATTCACTTGTAAGGCATTAAAAGCTAGCATTTGACCAATAGTTAATTTGTTGCTAATTACTAACATACTGCCTATACCCAGTAGAATTACACCACCAAGAGTAGAAAGAAGCTTTGCAACAGTACCGTTGATAATACCAATTTGAATTGTGCTGAAAGTAAGATTAGCTAGACGACCAAAACGGCTTTGAAATTCATCCAAAAATTGAGGAGTAGCATTAGTTGTTTTGATTACTTGTGCGCCTTTGAAAGTTTCTACTAATACCCCTTGATTTTCTGCTCCCAGAACTAATAGACTGCGGGTTTTTTGTTGAAGAATTGGCAAGAATGGCAGAGTTGATAAAGTCATTAGAACACCAAAGCCAATTACAGCTATTGTTAATTGCCAGCTATAAAACATCATTAAGCAAAATGAAATAACGGCAATAAAAATCTGGCTAGGCAAAAGAACTACTACCTGAGAAACTAATTGATTAATTTCATTAATATCACTTAATCTACTTGTAATTTCACCACTCCGGCGAGACTCGTAGTAATTTAAAGGTAATTGCAGTATTTTCCGTCCAAAATCTAAGACTAAGCCTAATTGCAATCGTTGACCAAAATGAGCAATCATAGTAGCTTGAATGACTTGTAAACTACTACTGAATATGGTCATAACGACAACAGCAGATACCACAACTGTAAGTAGCTGAATATCTCCCCGCACCAGGACATCATCGGTTAGTAATTGAATTAAAACAGGAGTTCCTAGAGCTAAGACACCCAGGATAATATTTATCATCAATACCTGAGTGAGTAATCCCCGATAGGGCAATATTCGCATGAAGAAGCGTAACAAGCCACCGTGAGGTTTTTCTTGGGGTTGTTGAGAAAAACGCTCTGGATCTGGCTCTAGTAAGAGCATGACTCCGTTCCAAGCTGCTACTAATTCTTCGCGTTTGATATAGCGAATACCTACAGCCGGATCAGCAATGACATACTTTTTACCCCGTTCTCCATATAAAACAACCCAGTGATAACCGCGCCAATGAATAATTGCTGGTAGTTGGATTTCTGTGATTCTATCTACAAGTTCTAGTGAGGCTTTAACAGCTCTAGCATTGAATCCTAAATCATCAGATCCACGTTTTAAACCTAATAAAGTTGTACCTAGTTGTCCTGTTCCTACGGCTTCTCGACCTTTATTTATGCTTAAGAAGCGTCCGTAATATTTGCAAATGGACGCTAGACAAGCTGCACCACAGTCTTCTTCACTTGCCTGTAAAACAGATTGGTATTTTTTTTGAGATTTGAATGGATTAAACATATAATACAAAAGTTTAAATTCAAAATTTAAAAACAGAAAATGTCTGTAAATCAACTAATGACCAATAACCAGTAGCCAATGATTTATGACTAATTACAAATCAGTAATTAATCGAGCTTTCCTGAGAATAAATTGCAGTACAGTTTCTTCACGGGAAATAATATCAGTTCGACCTTGCATTCCTGGTTGTACATGACATTGCCGATCACCTCTACCTACATATAATGTTTCTGGTTCAATAGTTACTTCATAACCATTGACCTGCTGAATATTTGCGGCTGTATTATTTTGAGATTGGGTTTGTGCAACTGGAAAAATATCTGGGGCAACATTTTTGACAATGCCTTTGAGAGTGCCGTAATCTGGATAAGGACAAGCAGAAACTTGCATTTGGACTTTTTGACCTGCTTCTACTTTATTAATCTCTTGAGCAGGTACATAAGCCTTGATTTGTAAAGGAGCATTCAAGGGAGCGATCTGAGCAATGGCTTCACTGGGTTGTACCACTTGTCCAGGGTTGCGAAGTCTAAATTGTAGTAAAGTGCCAGTAATAGGTGCGCGAATTACACTATGATTCAAATCAGTTTCTGTTTGTAGCAAGTCCTGACGACCGCGAATAAGCTGCTTTTGAATTTCTAGACGTTGTTGGAGTAGAGTCTGAAGTTCTCTTTTCAAAGCGGCTAAGGTAGCTTCACTCCTAGCTTGTTCTTGTTTTATTCGTTCCGATGCGATAATTACCACAGAATTACTAGGATTGATAGCTGTTCTTGCTTTATATAGATTTGTTTTAGCAATTTCTAGGGCTTGTTGTTTTTCTTCAAGGAGAGTTTTAGCGTTGTTTTTAGCTTGTTCTAACTTGGCTTGGGCAGATTTAACGGCTTGTTGTTTTTCTTCCGACATACTGTGAGATATTGCACCAGAATTGCCGATCGCTTGCAATCTATCTCTTTGCAACTTGGCAAGATTTAACGCTGTTTGTGCTTCATCTATCGTTGTGGTTAATACTCTCTCTTGTTGTAAGCGTTCAAGTTGTGATTTCGCAAATCTTAAAGCCACTTCAGCTTGTGACATCTCTGCATTAGCTTTGATTTGTTGATCATTAAAGTTGCGTTGAGTACCACCTAACTCAGCTTGTGCAGCTAAAATTGTGCGATTATTTAAATTTGCCTGTGCCAGAATCTGAGTATTAATTTCACCTAGTTGAGCATCAATTTGTACAAGTTGTAATTTACCTTGCTGAATATTACTTTGTAGTTGGCTTTTTTGGGTTTGCAGAGGGGAATCATCAACGTAAGCGATCGCATCCCCCTGAGTTACAATCTGATTGTCTTTAACCACAATCTTTTGCACCTGACCAGAAATAGCTGACTCAACTAGCCTTAGTTCTCCCATCGGTCTAATACTGGCAGGAACTTTTACCGTTACTTTGTAATTGAGTACAGTTGTCAAACCTACACCCACTACAAAAATAGTCAACATTACCCCCACACCAATGCTAGTCCATTTGTGAATTTGGGGTAGAAACTCATTAACTTCAACTAAATGCAGATGTTCAGAATTCGGATCATGAGATCCATTCCAAACATTGTTTTCATAGCGGCGTAAAGAGTCCACAGCGTTGCACCTTTTTGTTTGAAACATCAATGAACATGAGGGTTATCTGGGTTTGCAGTTGATATTGAGACGGCTTAGATAACTCCATATAACTTGATTGCAAATCCCATCTCACAGAAAAATCACTGTCTGAAGTAATCTGTCCTCAGAGAGTAGTAAAAATTTGTAAAAGTGTTCTACTTGGAGAAACATAATCAAGCAGCCAAGTCTAACATTTTATAGTTCGGCGATTATTCAGAACCACCTCTCGACAAATAACCTTCGAAAAAGATATCTTTGCCTCTATCTTTTGGTGAAGATAAAGAATATCCAAAATATCAACCTTGTCAAAACAGGATAACAACAGGTCTTAATTCAACTAAACAGCACCAGAATAAAATAAGTCTCTCACAACAGTAAACATCATGGTCAATAATCCTCTATAATAATTAGTGGGGGATAAGAAAAGTAACGGCTGACCATAGCAAAAACTTTTCTTTCAATCTCTGAAGTGGGCACGGTTGAGAAAAAAACAGAGGAGAACGCTCAATCTCACTCAAAGACCTCACTTACGTTGAGCGAGTAGTAAGAATCTCCTCTCCCCCCTTCCTAATTACAAACACCAGATTCCACATATTTACTTGCCGATTGAGTTTTAAATTACTGACTTAGCCAATAACAATGAAATGATAACTATTGGAATTTAATTGTCAGTGTTTACTAGACAAACAAAATAGTCAAATAACTTTGACGTAAAAAATTTACTCAAGCCTCAAACTTAACTGTTTAATAATCCCAAATTTATTTGGGAATAAATTGTGTATAAAATTTGCTTTGTGCAGTACTTCTATTCTAGTTACAGCATATTGCAGGTAAATTAAGTACATAATTTAAACCAAAAACCTGACTTGTGACTCTTGAATTATGTTGTATTAATGTATAGGTAGCGGAGATTTTAGTCCGCCAAAATTGACAAAATTTTCTGAAATGAGAAACCATAAACTCTAGAGTGTTTGACTGGAACCCAAAAATGCTGGCAAAATCATAATATCTTCTGCACCAGTACTAGTACCCTTACCCTGTCCAGTGGAATTACCAATACTACCTAGTAGTCCAGAATTAGTTACTCCTTGTAGGGTATTATTACCCAGTTTAGTTTCTGAACCATCATTGATAGCTTTACCAATTGGATTGACTGGTCTGCCTCTGAGAGCAGTAATAGGGGCAAGAAGTGGATCAGCAGACCCAACCTGACCACCAGATAAAAGTTCCTGTTGTTGATCAGATAACTCAACTAGCCGTTGTTGTATACTGATGGAATTTGACATGATTGTTCACCTTAGTTAAATTGGCTTTTAAATTGGGAAAGCCCCACAGATGGCGTGATTTCTTTGTTACAAATAAAAGAAACAAAATCTTGAGGTTCATGAGTCTTCTACTTACTAAACCATTGTTGATGAAAATGGTTGACTGGGTGCAAAATTATTTACACCACCCATAGGGGAAACTCCCAGAGCATCAGATGACAAAATTGTTTGTGCGCCACTATTGACATCAGCTAGTTGGGTATTAATCTGAGAAACATTCCCTAATATACCAGTCTTATTAGTTGAATTTGTATTTCCAGTTCTTTGAGCAAAATTGTTGTTATTAATCTGAGGTTCAGCACCACCAGACATTAATTCTTGTTGCCCTTCAGATAAATCAATAAATAAGTTTAGTATGATAATTTGACATGACATGATTGTTTGCCTACCATAGTTTTTTAGTTTGGCCGAATTTATTCATCTGCCAAAACCGCTAAAACTTGGTGCAAAGTCACCTAAACCTAATAAGCGACCTAAACCACCTAACCGTTTTGTAAATTCTGCGGGTAAGCCAGTGAGAACTGGTGCAGAACCCAAAGCCGGAAAGTTAGGTATAGATGGCGCACCCAATCCCAATAAATCTTGTGCAGCGGTATTGACTTGTGAACTTTGACCTGATGAATTTGCGAAACTACCGTTTAGTCCAGAAAATACAGACCCTCGTAAAACAACCAGTCTGTTAGCAAAATTACTGCTAGATAACTCAAAGTCTGTACCGCCAGTTAGAATCTCCTGTTGCTGTTCAGATAAATCTGCCAACAAATCGGATATAACAATATGAAGTGACATGATTTTTAGCGCAACTTGCGTAATATTCAAATACAGGATTCCAGAAGCTGAATCATGGATTTAATTTTCTCTCTGACAAAAGTCAGACAATTCAGAATTTGCAGTTAAGAAAATAATAGAAAAGCCTCTAGAATCGATACTTGCTACTTCCCAAGAGACAGAAACTTATACGAATTGGGAAAATGATTGCTACAGATGAATTGCTGAAAAAATTATTAAGTTAAGTTTTCATAATCCCAAATTCAAAGTGGAATTTGGAATTAGATACCTGAAACGGTCTAGTCTAATTTCCAAAATACAGTTTCTTGGTAAGACAAGGGAATGCAGCAAAGTTCGGTAATTGCCTACGGTAAATATACCAATAAGTCTTCTATTAAAGCATCATGTAAAAATAAGTTGTACAATTTTTATCGAAAATCGAAAATGGATTGTTAATCCAACTTCCATATAAAAACTGTTCAGGTTATTGTTACACAAATCCTAAGACTTCTACAAAAGTGTTCCGGGCGCTCCTAAACCTAAGCCTCCTAGAGGACTGGTAAGGACAGGATTGATGAAAGCATCGGCTCCTATCCTAGTGCTGGATTTCCTGCTGCTAGACCATTGAGAATTGGCGCTGCACCCAACGCACCAACAGTCGGGACTGCCGGCGCACCCAATCCCAACAAGTCTTGGGCTGCGGTGTTGACAGCGGAAGTTGTACCAATAGAGTTACCAGTACTACCAGCAGGGCCGGAAGCTGTGGTACCTTGCAGGTTTGCTAATCTGTTGGCATAGTTACTACCAGCTAGTTCAAAGTCAGCCCCACCAGTTAAAAACTCTTGTTGGTGATCAGATAAAGCAACAAACAAGTCGGACGGATTTATTTGATATGACATAATTTTTAGCCTCACTTACGTACATAATCAAACAAAGGATTCAAGAGAATTACTTATCGATCCAGTGTTATTTTGGGCAACAAGAAAGCCTATCAGTATCTGTCATGGAATGTCTAGTTGCTAACTCCCAACAATAGGAAACCCAGAACGCTCAGTTTGCTCAGTACCAGCAGCACCGCAGAGATCGAGATGCAGCTTGATGTAACTGAACTATAATCATCAGTTAGTTATGGGAAATAACAGTTGCCGTTGGGGTAGGGGTATCAAGAAAAAGCTGGGTATTTGGTTCTTTGATCACCCCGATACACCATTCCCAAGTCTAGATAGGCGAAGTGATGAGGTATGAAAATTAATTTTCTAGCCACCATTGGGAATGGTGACAAGGTTTAACTGATTTAGATAATGCCAGGTTCAAAGCCACCTAAACCACCCAAAGCAGGAGTGCCCAAGCCACCTAGTCCACCTAAACCTGCGGCTGGTGCAGCTGCTAATGGGGCTGCTGCTAGACCGTCGAGAATTGGCGCTGCACCCAACGCACCAACAGTCGGGACTGCCGGCGCACCCAATCCCAACAAGTCTTGGGCTGCGGTGTTGACAGCGGAAGTTGTACCAATAGAGTTACCAGTACTACCAGCAGGGCCGGAAGCTGTGGTACCTTGCAGGTTTGCTAATCTGTTGGCATAGTTACTACCAGCTAGTTCAAAGTCAGCCCCACCAGTTAAAAACTCTTGTTGGTGATCAGATAAGACAACAAACAAATCGGACGTATTTATTTGAGCTGACATAATTGTTGGCCTCACTTACGAAATTAGGTAAATCGCCACCTAACAACCCAACTATAAGCATTCTTCCTCACCAATTCATAAATCTAGGGATAGAATTCAAATTTGGTAGTTCTACTTCTCAAAGTAGATATAAAATTTTTTAATTTTTACAGATATAATCATACCTTTAGAGAAGGTATATTAAATATTTTATGTTTTTGAATTAACTTGCCAAATCCATACAGATTCTTCAGTTTTTTGAGGGTATATTGCAAGCAATATATAATTTAGTATTTAGCTATTCAATTAAGCACCAGTATCTGGACTAAGCTATAAGCTAAGGCCGCACTACCAATAGGAACCGTTAAATTATCAATACCTAAAAATGAAAAGGCTTCTAATGTAGTCGCTACTATGGCTACAACTATTGATATTACCCATGTTTGCCAGATGTTTCCTTGTGTTGCCAATAAAATAAACATATTAATTAGGAAACTAAGAAATGTCATTGTCAAAGAACCTTCCCAGCTTTTGTTTGAGCCGAAAAGTTTATATTGATGTTTACCAAAACGTTGACCAATTAAAGCCGCTAGTCCATCTCCCCAAGCCATGGTTAAAATTCCTATAGCAGCATATTCTGGTTGTTGTAAATACCAAAATCGAGCTACTAAAATACCAATACTGAGAGCGTAAAAAAATGTTCCTAAACTTTGGCGGCCAACGCTGTTAATTCCTGACAAAATTGGGAAGATGTAGGACAATAGTGTGATGATAATGGCGAGAATCGAGGCTGTAATACCCACAATGGCTGGAATGTTTAACCACCAAGCGATCAAAATTACGTTTCCAGTGCCAATATGCACGATTTTGCGGATGATTTCTGGTTCACTGTTGGTAAAACGACTGACTCCCCAAGCGATAAGGATTATCAATACAACCCAAGCAGCAGCCAGGGTAATTTGCAGCCACAATAGAGAAATGGATTCCAAACCAGGAAATAATGTAATCAACAGAGAAAATTCTTGACTTCTATCACTACTTTATTAGATTTGGGCTATGAAAATATTATTGATTTGGATTATTAAAGGCTATCGGTTATTCGTCTCTCCTCTTTTTCCTCCTACTTGTCGCTTTCAACCAAATTGTTCGATGTATGCTATCCAAGCGATCGAACGTTTTGGGGTACTGCGTGGTGGTTGGATGGCAACTTTGCGGATTTTACGCTGTCATCCTTTCCATCCTGGTGGTTATGATCCTGTACCAGAACTAGGGGAGAAATCCTGTTGTGACCATCATGATTGACCAAAACTAGGGTGCAGGTGAAGAAAAACAGTTTCTTTCATTCGTAGCGGGTAGTTTACCATTTGTGAGGCGCTCCTAATTAGCAACTTATGTTAATCCCACATTTCGCACTTAAATAAGTAGCATAAATAAACTACATTTACAGGCAATTCAGAACTATAGTTTTTAAAAATCCAGTAGCCATGAAAATATAAATTATGCACCTCAAAGTTCCAGCTTTCTTATTGTGTAAAAAAAGCTAGTTAGACAACAATGTTTAATTTGAATTTTTCAATCACTTATGAAAATACAAGACTATGCAATAGTGAATTAGAGATTTGAAAAGTAGGAAAATAAATAATACTTTTGACAAGTTGTAGGTAGGAATTGGAAAATTCGACAACGTTCCTCTGTCAAGTTCAGAATCCTATGAACTCCTTGTGTATTCAGAAAATGAATCCCTTGAAAACATACGCCAGTTGCTTCCAGTCGGGGAACCCAACGCAGTAGCTCTGAAATATCCAAGGTAAAGTAGGGGATTCTGTAGGTTTATTCAGTTGATTTTCAACTGTAGCTTTTTGCGTCTTTAATGAGATTCTTAGTTGTCTTTGTCCCAGATTATAAACCAAGAGACACAATGCCATTAACATCATCATTTTCTCTACTCTTTCTGGATTTTTTACAAAAAGACTATCGGCTAAAAATAACGGGTCTTTGATAAATCTAAATCCTATTTCTGTTGATTGCTGTCCTTTATATATTCTCAATATTTCTATGGTTTCTAATTAGGTTGTCTCTAAAATATTCGTTGCTAAAATAAATCGACAACAAGAGTTATGATATTCGGTGATTAACTCCTGATTTTCTATTAGTTTATCAAGTAAGAGGTAAACTACTGTTTGTCCTTTATTTAACCTCTCGGTAATTTCTAAGTCCGATATTTTATGATATTTTAATTTTGCTGCCAGTTCTTTAATTTTTAATTCCGCTAACGATCTCTGTTCAAATTCTTCTTTGACTAATCTACCTACTTGTCTACTGATTTTTAGAAACTCCTCTTGAATGCTTTGCATTAATTTCTTTAAGTCTGCTTTTTTCTCTCTGCACTTTCTACTAATAGCCATCTTTGCCCTATTCCCCCATAAGATACTTTTTCTTCTTGACAGCTATATCCTTTGATTTCACTTGGTTTTAGTTCTGTACTGGTAAATGCTTTGACCAAGTTCTTGGCTTTTTTAATGGATAAAGGTACTCGACTTATCCATTTCATGTTCGACATTAATTTTAAATTACTTTCGCTATATAATGCACTATCAGCCACCATTATACTTTCAAAATCTATTTGTTTGTCATACTCCACCAAGATTTGAGAAAATACTGCTTTATCTGATTCATTTCCTGATGCTCCTCTAAAAAAAAAATAAGGGTATATCTCTGTCACTACTTACCAGTAAGTATAGCATACATTGTTTTAAGTCTGGACGATGGTCACAAGAATATCCTTCTGTGATATTAATAGGATTTTCTTGGTTTATTCCTAATTCTTGTCCTAAATTATTTAGACAATTATTATACTCTCCATCCAAATGCAATGAGCTTGAACCTAAATGGGAATATTTGGTTGCTACTCCATATTTTTTTACTACTTATAAGGCAATTATTAGGAATAATCTAGTTAATCCATATTTGTATAGCCTATCCATTACTCTGCCTATTTTATCATTATTTAAATCTTCGGGTTCAATTCCCGCTCCTAATAAATGTCCTATAGCTTTTTCCTCAGAAAGTTGAGGAAATAAATATAATGGTCTCCATACAAAACCTAGTCCATTCAGAATGATTGCTTTGACTATTTCTCCTGTATTCACTTTCTCTCTACTATCTATTAAGAATATCTCATTGATTTTTTCTACAATTCCTATCTCATCTATTATTCCCAAGTGTTCCAAGTTCTTACTCTCAAACTCTTCTTTTTGGTAATTCATATTTTTGGGTATTTTTATTTAATTCAGGCTCATTTACATTCATTTTCTCATCTTTTATTCTCAATTTATTGTCAATACTTAGCAGTTCCAAGTTGTTGGCAATTTCTATTGTATTGTCTATTTTTTTTACTATTTTAAGTATGTGTTTACCACGTAGCTTTTCGTAATTTTTCTACATTTGTAGATGTAATACAAAATGAAGTGCAGAATGTGGGTTAATAGGCAGTTGTGTAAGTTCTATTCTTTTAACTTGTTCCCAACTCTTATAAAAGTTACTGTTATGTGCCTTTTGTAAATCTTAACCACAATACAATGCAAGTATTTTAGATGAATCTGGTATAAACTAATTTATACTACCTAAATCTTTTCTGAAAAATGCAACCTATTCAAAGCAGATGGATTGGGTTTTCATCTAGGTTAATGGTTTTAACAGTGCCATCGGTAACAAAGGCTAATGATCCGGGTCTTTGTTTTATGACGACATCATCAGGTAAAACTATCAGTTTGGGGGAAATGTGCAAGGTTATACAAACCACGGATACTGTTTTTCGCATCCCTATTAAGCGTCGTCAGGCAAAGACTGCGATTATAGATGTTAAGTTTAATGGTGGTCAAGTTTTTGAGATGGTTTTTGATACTGGTGCAAATGGTATCTTGATTACTCAAGAAATGGCGAAAAAGTCGAATATCAAGCCTGCGGGAAAAAGTCGATTTACTATTGCTGATGGTAGTGTAGTAGAATTCCAAACTACAACAATTCTTTCTGTCTCTGTTGGGATTGTTGTTGTCAACAATGCCCAAATTTCTATTGCGCCTAAAGCTGAGATTGGTTTACTTGGTCATGGTTTTTTTGACAATTATGATGTAAAAATTCTGCAAAAACAGATTGAATTTCATAAGTGTTAAAACAGAGTTAAAATTGTCAGGATTGAGTCACAATAAGTAGGAAGGCACAAAAAAACCGTAGACGCACAGCGACTTCTCTAAGAGTAGTATGTAACGAAAAGTAAAATTGACCAAAACCTATTGCCTATTGCCTTTTGCCTTGTCATAACGACAATTGTTAACACCCACCTACTTATATGATTCAGAATAAATCAGTCTTCTATGTGCAGAATAGACCTCTTGCAAAATTGTTTCTGTGGTATGATAGAGAGTTTTAGATTTTATGTATCTTTTTTTATGTATCTTTGGTGTTCTTTGCGCTCGCCAATTCAAACATAACCATGTAACTCTAACTTTTGGCTAAAACAAAGACAACGCGCAACTATAACATAAAATTAATTCTGCAAGAGGTCTAATGGTCAATTTGTAGGAAGGGCAGAATTTTAGTTGTGTCATCCTCTAACAGGATTTTGGATTCACCCCACAGATAAATCCGAGGGCTTGGACTATCAAGGAATTATTGGACGGATGTCTATTAATGTGTTAAATTATTAATTTAACGATTTTCTCAATTTTGATTTCTCAATTCTTACAAATCTAAAATCCGAAATTTAAAATAAATGCAACCTTATCACCAAATCTCGATTATTGAATGTGGTGAACTATTAGTGAAGATTCCTCTGGAGTTATTTGCTGTGGAATCTCCCCATCCTTATGAAAAGTTGGGTGCTACTTATGGGGAATACTCACCTTATTATCTCCGTCAGAGTGTTGTTAAGAATTTGATTGAGGCGCAAAATTATTTACAGTTGCTGCATCCTGGTTGGTATATTCAAATTTTTGATGGTTATCGACCTGTAGCTGTGCAGCAGTTTATGGTGGATTACAGCTTTGGGGAAGCGTTGCGAGGGAGGGGACTGAGTGCAGAAGAGTTATCACCCCAGCAACGAGAAGAGGTTTGGCAACAGGTATATGAAATTTGGGCTGTACCAAGTTTGGATATGAATACTCCTCCTCCCCATAGTACAGGTGCTGCAGTGGATATTACGCTGGTGGATGATGATGCGGAAGTTATAGATATGGGTTCTGCAATTGATGAGATGTCTGTGCGATCACACCCAGATTATTATGCTCAAAGTAACCCACACTATCATGCTCACCGTCAATTGTTACGAGATATCATGCTAAAAGCAGGATTTCAACGCAATCCTAGAGAGTGGTGGCATTTTTCTTTTGGTGATCAAATGTGGGGTTGGTTATATAATCAATCCAATCCTGATTATCCCGTCACTGCACGTTATGGGAGATTGATATGATTGAGTATGGGAGTACATTAGTAACTACGAATTATTTGCAGAAAAGCTTTGCAAAATATAATTTGGATAACTCACAAAATCCTTCTCCTTCAGCCGCAGTCGTTATGTATGCTGGTTGATGCTGCAACTGACTGGAGTATTTGCTAACATTGGCTACACCAACAGAAATTGGAAAATAACGTTGATCAAATAAACTTTCATCATTGGGACTGTCACCAACTGTGACAATTTGCGATGCTGTATATTCTGGAAAATATTCGCGTAAAACTTGTAACAATCCCACTGCCTTATCTTGTCCTTCGGGTTTAATATGACATTGGACATTGCTGTAAGTAAATCCCCAGCCTTGTTGTTGACAAAGAACACTGAGATATTGCAGTTCATTGGCTGTCAAAGCTGCTACATCAAACGTCCAGTCAGTGATACGAAAATTATTATCAGCAGATTCCCTCAGTTGAGGAAATTCCGATTGTAATTTTTCAAACATTCTCACTAAGTGCTGACGATGGTTAGCTAAATCAGGAATGGGTGTTAAAGCTACTGATTCTAATCTTGTAGATGGATAGAACAAAGCACCATTTTCTGCTACGGCACCTGCAACCGGCATTAAACTATTTAGCCCATTCAGCTAACCCGCTGATCGTCCAGTTACAATCAGTACCTGTACTCCAGAGGCGGCGAAATTATCCAAAGCTTGCAATAGTGAAGATGTAAATTTTCCGTAGGTTGTTAAAGTCCCGTCCATATCTGTAGCTACGAGACAAATATTGCTCAAGTCATGAGAATGACTAATGTGACTAGACATATAAAATGGGGATTGGGAAATCATGATGTAAAAAAATACTAACTATACGGTAATGTGATAATAAATAGTTAGGCATCTTAATCATATAAGACTAATATTTTTCAGTTTGCTAATCATGCTTAATATCTTGTTTCTGGCCCAGTCTTCAACTTCGAGGACTAAAAAGACGATCAAAGCAGTGCCAGCTAGTGAATCTCCAATCACATATTTATTAATGTTTAGCAGTGGAGGACTACTTTTAGCCCTAATTGCTGGGATTGTGTATGGCAAAATTTTAGTGCGTAACTATGATAAAAAAGTTAAGTTTGAAAAATTCCGGACTAGAGAATTAGAAAAAAAATTGAAGTTAGCGCTGGAAACCATTCGCAAAATGGAAACTAACCCTGATTTAGTTCACTCACGGGACTTTAACCTCGATTATCTGCGAATGCGGATGTCAGAGGAGGTATTTCATTTTGGGGTTGTTAATCAAATTAAACTCAAGATTAAAGATAAAATTTCTCTGGCGCTGCGTCCAGGACAATCTCAACAGGGACAAGTTGGGATTGCTAGTAACGCTGGTAGACAGGTGGATGAAATTTTTGATGTTGAGTATGAAACTGGTGTTTCACCCAATATTGTTAAGCGAGTACTGTTTCGGATTCAAATTCGCTTGATGAAATTACCTACCCAAGCTACTTCTACTACTATTAGTCAAATAATGGACTGTATAGAAACTTACCTTAGTCCTAGAGAAGATGACGATTCATGGCAGCCGACAATTCAAGGTCGGATTGTTTATATGCACTGGGATCAAAAGGCTAAACCCACTCCTCTGTTAGTGCTGGAACAATCTAATGAAGGTGTAAATGTAACCTTCCGTACTACTCGCCAACCGAATGCTACTATACCCCCGAATCCACCAATTCAAAAAAACAAGGCACAAGGCTCTTAAACTCCTTCTGCTACCTTGGGACTACTAACTACATTTTGGGCATCACGAGTTAATAAACCGTCTTCCATCTCGACGATACGATCGGCTATATCTAATATGCGGTTATCATGGGTGACTAATAAAATAGCAGTTCCTTGTTCTTTGGCCAGACGCTGCATGATTTCTACCACATCACGTCCTGATTGTTTATCTAATGCGGCGGTGGGTTCATCTGCTAGGACTAATGGAGGATGATTGACTAGGGCGCGGGCGATCGCTATTCTTTGTTTTTGCCCACCAGATAGATTGTCTGGATAGTAGTTCATTCGTTCTGCCAAGCCAACTGATCCCAACATTGCTTCTGACTTCTTAATAGCTTCTGATTGAGAAATATTATTATTTAATTCGACTGCCATTTGCACATTTTGCCTAGCAGTTAAGAATCCTAGTAAATTGTGAGCTTGAAAAATATAACCTATATTACGTCTGCTTTGCACTAGTTTACTTTGACTGGAGCCTGAAAGTTCTTTACCTAAAAATTTTAAACTTCCTTCCTGTACAGACCTCAATCCACCTATTAGGCTCAGTAATGTAGTTTTACCTGAACCAGATGGACCAGTCATAATCACAATTTCTCCGGCATATATTTCTAGATTAATATCAAATAAAATTTGTTTTCTAAGCGCACCTCTGCCGTAGTAATGGTTAATATTTTGAATGGCGATTACAGGTTGTGTGTTTATCATAAGGGTGTAAGGGTGTAGGGAGATGGGGTAGATGGGCGTGATTGGGGTGATAGGGAAATATTTTCTTCTCCTGAACTTCTGACTTCTGACTCCTGACTCCTGAATTCTTACCTTTAAAAAATATCTGCTGGATCGGCGGAACGTAATTTTCTCATAGCGATTATTCCAGATATAAAACACATGAAAATTGTTAATATTACCACCATGATGGCGCGTTCATAACTCATAATAACTGGTAGAAGTGTAGCATCTCTAGCCACATGGTACATAAACAAAGCGCAAGTAAATCCAGGTATATATCCTAAAACTGCTAACATGAATGCTTCTTGAAGAATGACAGTTAATAAATAGTTTTGTGTATAACCTATGGCTTTGAGGGTAGCATATTCAGATAAATGATCTGTTACTTCTGTATACAGAATCTGATAAACAATTACAGTTCCGACAATAAAACCCATAATTGTTCCTAATGTGAAAATGAAGCCAATGGCGGTACTACTTGCCCAGTAATTTCTTTCATAGTCAATAAATTCTTGTTTGGTTAAAATATTGACATCTGTAGGTAAATGAGTTCGCAAATAGGCGGCGACTTGGTTGGGATCTTCTCCTGGTTTTAATTTAATTAAGCCAATATCAATTAATCCTCTTTGTCGGGTAGTAAATAACCGCAAAAAGTTGATATCGCTGGTAATGAGGTTTCCATCTGCACCAAAGGATGCACCTAAAGTAAATAATCCTGTGACTTTTATTTTTCGTCGTCTAACTTCTGCTGTTACATTTTTTCCTTGATCAAAATCAGCAGCTATTGGACCATATTCAAGTCTGGAAGAACGGTCAAATAATACTACATCAGGTAGTTTAAGTTTATCTAAATTTTCCTCAACACCAGGTAAATCAAAGACATTAAATTCAGGATTGATGCCAAAAGTGAGGATGCTGCGGGGGCGACCTGTTATGGGATTTTTCCAGCTTGTGTAGTCCAAATATATGGGATGTACTGACTGTACTGCTGGTAAATCTAAGGCTTTATATAATCGCCGTTGGGAAAAAGGTTTCATTGCTAACACGGCATTAGATTGAGTGTTAATTAGAACAATGTCACCCTTTAAGCTGCCGTGCATTCTAACGTTGCTGTAATATAGTGCATCTCGGAAACCAAGCTGCATAAACATCAAAATATCAGCGAAAGCAATACCTGATAAAGCCACAGCTAGGCGAGTTTTTTCCCTGGTTAGTTGTAGCCAAGATAAAGGTATTTTCTGAGTCATTTGCTATGAAATATTGCAGTATCACTTCTTTGACTACTGTTTATGAGGAAGTTCATCAGTATTAATTTCTACCATAACTTTGGCATTTGTTAAACCGGAAACTCGCTGACTATAATTTGAGGGGAGAGCAATTTTTACTTCGACTACTCTGGCATCAATATCTGCGGCTGGATCGTTATTTAACACATCTTTTTTGCCGATTTTCCTGCCAATTTCGGTGATAGTTCCTTTTAATTGGTCGTTAAATGCGCCGTTATCACTGGTGATAGTCGCCCGTTGACCAACACGGATTTTACCAATACTATCTTCAGGAATTTCTGCAACTACAAACATCTGATCAGTTTGTCCAATTTCAGCAATGCCATTTGTACTCATGACTTCCCCTGATTTGGTGTGAACTTTTAAAATTTCACCGGGGGTTGGTGCTTTGACGTAACTTAATTGCAGTTCTGCTTGGGCTTTTCTGATCACTGCGATCGCATTAGTAACTTGGGCTTGTGCTATTTGTTCATCAGTGGGACGAACATCAAGCAGTCTGCTCAATCTGGCTCTTTCTTCGTCTATTTGCTTTTGCAAAGTGGCTACAGTTTTATCGCGGGTAGCTGTGGCTTCGATTAGTTGCTGTTCTAAGGTGGCGATCATTTGAATTTCGGTAGCTCTGGCTTGTGCTATTTGTTGTTGTAATGTTCCCAGTGCTTGTCTCAAACTGGCTTGAGTTTCACGCAGTTGCTGATTAGCTGTAGCCGCACGCAAACGCCTTTTGTCTCTTTCTTGCTGAGAAATAGCACCTTCTCGGTATAAAAACTCATAGCGTCCGGCATCAACTTGAGCGTCACGCTGTTCAGCTTGTACTTTGGAAATGGTCGCTCTTAAACCGTCTTTTTGCCCTCTGAGTTCAGCTTCTAGACGTTTGATACCGGCTTGTTGAGCAACTTTTTCACCACTTAACTCGGCTGCTATGCGGGAAATGCTCGCTTGTTGAGCTTCTCTTTCCCCATTTAACTGTGCTTGCAAACGAGCAATGATGGCTGCTTGAGCCTGAATATCTCTTGGTGAAGCAGCTCTTATTTGGCCTAAATTTGCACGAGATTCTTGCAGTTTGGCTTTTGCTTCTTCGACTGCGGCCATGTTGCTATCACGGCTGTCTAAAATAGCAATGACTTGACCTTGCTGCACTCGTTGTCCTTCTCTGACTAAGAGTTGCTGCACTCGTGAACCTGCTGAGAGTCCTGAGTTGGGGGCAGCAATTTTAATCACTTCTCCTCGCGGTTCTAATCTTCCTATAGCACTGATGCTTCTAGGAGTTGGTGTCATGGATACGGAGGAAGTTAGTTTTTTTAATTGTTCAATTTTCGCTGTAGCTAGGTATCCAGCTGCGATCGCTACAGGCACGGCTACAGCAATTTTTAACCAAACTTTAGATTTTTCTAGTGTCTGTCCTGTTAACTTTGGCTTCTCACTCACCCTTGACATGGTATATTACCTATCTCCTATCTGATTTGTGCTGATGGAAGTAAAAAAGCAAATTAGCCTCAGTTGAAAAAAAATCAAACAATTTTAAATTTTAGATTTCCTTTAGTCAAGGGTTATGTAGCTTGCTTCTTTGCAGGATGACCAAACAAGCTAAATCCCAGATCTAAAATCTAAAATCTAAAATTCGCACAGTCAAATTATCAGTTCCAGAACTTAACTGAACAGTTTTGACTTGGTATAAATTTGGTAGATATAATAATGCAGTGATATTCTCGGCAGTAAACAATCAGGACTTACGTAACTAGCATATTAGTATGGTGCTTCAGACCTATAAATTGGTTAGTATCAACAGATTTTTGACATCTGACTGACACTACAAGAGACATTAAGTATGACACCTGCGTAAGTCCTAACAATGCTATTACCAATATCAGTTATTACTTATCATTCTGTGAACTGTTCCCGATTTGTTGATTCGATAATTGAATGTAGGTAAATACGCCAAAAAATCTAAAATCCTCAATTTAAAATCTGAAATTGGCACGGTTAAAAACAAACAGAAATATATCTATTTGTCATCCTATAACAGGATTTCAGCTTGGACCCACGGATAAAATCGGGGGCTTGTACCATCAAGAAATTGATGATTAATTAGAGCACTTTTAACATCACAGTTTACCTAACCTGATTGTTAACTGGATTGTTACTGCGTATTGCAGTTAAATCAAGTGAAGAATTTAATGACAAAGCTGTGCAACCAGAGGCTTTTATTGCTGACGGCTAACCGCTGATTGCTGAATACTAACGTTTTTAGACTCCATGAGACTTCGGTTAAATGAATTCTACATTCATCAGTTGCACGAAAACGTAACGGAACTTACAGATAGAGAGATGAGGACATGGGAAATGTGAGGAGATGGAAATATGATTTATGATTATTGTGGCAAGTCAAATAATACAGTGGTCATGTAATTTTCTGCCCAATCTGTACCAAAAGCTTTTTCTAAAACTCGACGGGTTTTATCATTTTGTTGCTGTTTCGTACAATAATTTTTCTGCCCAGCGATAATCTGATCTACTTTTTCTGGTGCTACAGGACTAGATGCGATCGCTTGAGTACAATGAATATCTAAAAAGTCTTTTACACGCTGGAGAAACATTGATTCTTCCTCAACAGAGGCAGGACGAACAAAGATACAAAAATCAGAAAATATCTTTCCCCATTCTGGTAATTCACGGGGTTGGGAGAATTCAAAATTGGTTAAATTACTCAGATCAGAATTATAACTATCTGGTAAAACACGTTCTAAGTTTACAGGAGAAAGGTCAGCAATAGCAGCACTAATTTGACCTCTACCTCCAACTAAATCGCAACCAAACATGGGAATGTCATATTCTGGACAGGGAAACATCACGCAATGCAAAATATCTAAGATATTTCCCACTCTCGCTAGTTCCAAGTGCATTTTGCGGAAATGTGGTGTTTGATAACAGCGGTTTTCTATAATCAGTTTTTCCCCTTCTAGTCTACCTTCTACATATCCCAATTCCGCTGGTAAATGATAGGTTGATAAGTCTAGGTGTTGATGCCAAACTGATTCTATACAATCAGCTAGTTGACGAATCAGGGGATGTTGTTCTTCACGGAGAGAGGGGGTAGAAGTGGAAGACATATTATTTGAACCATGTAATTTAGTGTCTAGTTTACAATTAGTAAGTACATTCTGTTATATTGAGAAATATAAACACACAACTATACTTTAGTTTGATAATTTTTGGTTAACTGAATTGGCAATAGAAACAAATTTATGTAACAAGATTTACGCAAAAACAACAAAAATAGCAAAAAAATGAAATATGAGCTATGACAGAACCCTTAAATACTTAATTGAAGATTATTCTCAAGCTATTGTTCAATGGTTACTTAATATTATACAAGAATCTGTCGTGTATCAAAAAATCATTCGAGAAGGTTTGGAACAGGGAAGACGTTCTGAAGTTAAATTAATTATGCGTCTACTTCAGCGTCGTTTGGGAAAAATAGGTATTGAAATTCAAAATCAAATTCAAGATTTATCTTTTACACAGTTAGAAGATTTAGGCGAAGCTTTATTAGATTTTCAAACTGAAGCTGACTTAATTAATTGGTTGAGTGAGCATTTTCATTGAAAAAGTAATCTTTTCTCAAAACCAACAATAATCACTATTGCCAAAAATCAACTACCTCATACCCAAATTCAGCTAACATCTGCCGTAGTAGGGGTAAACTCAACCCAATTACATTACTGTGACAACCTTCGATTTTTTCAACAAATAAACTACCAAAGCCTTCTAAAGCAAAAGCTCCAGCACATTTAAGAGGTTCATCTGTGGCTACATAAGCTTGAATTGCGCGATCACTCATCGTCCCAAAATAAACCCTAGTAACTTGGCACTTGACAATAGCATAACCTTGTGAAGTGTCAATCAAAACATGACCAGTGTACAAGTCACCAAAATTACCTTGCATTAACTTCCACCGGCCGATCGCCTCCTCTGCATCCCCAGGTTTACCATAAACCTCACCATCAATAGCCAAAACCGAATCACAACCCATAACCAAAGCCGATGGAAATTGTGAAACCACAGTTTCTGCTTTACGCTGAGCCAGCGTTTTTACCAATTCGCCTGGTTCAGTCAGTTGTATTTGCGACTCATCAAAATCACTAGGGCAAATTATCGGTTCAATACCGACAGTTTGCAACAAGCGACGACGGGCAGGAGAAGCAGAAGCGAGTATAAATTGAGGAATGGTCATAGTCAACGCCTTCAGGGAATTCAAAATAGTGCTTACACCAGGCTACGCCAACAAAATTCAAAATTGAAGACCCCACGAATAAATCCAGGGGCTTGTATCCTGATTGTTTTTGGTCAAGAATATAGGTAATTTGTAATTGCTCACTAGAAGAACTCTATTCCCAGTCCCCATTACCCATTCCCAAATCACCTCATTAATAAACCGTAAAAGAATTTACAAGTTCATCAATTGTGCGTTGAAGTTTTTTCCAACGCTTTTCTGGTACTGAAGCATTAAAAGTAAAAAGCTTACCACGACTCACAGCTATACTAGATGCATTGTGGCGTTTTTGCTGATTGGCGAGAGTTATCTCATACTCTAGAAGGTAGTAAGTTTTACCATCAACTTCTTTTTGACCAACATTGATTAATTCAGCTGAACGGCCAGAATCTACAGGAGCAAGAGCAGATTTACCTAATTTATATCCTACTTCTGTCGGTGTCCCTAGTTCTGTCAAAGTTCTACCGTCAGGAACAGGACTAATCACCACAGAGACATTTTCTGATACCTCAATTAAATCATGAAATACCACATCGGGACCGTTGGCAACTTTAACTTGCAACCAACCATTAGGATATAAAAACTGATAACCATCAGCACTATCTATAAAGCTTTTAAGTCCAGAAGCAGTAGCTACACCAGGGTTACTCAGGCTGATACTGAACACCAAGACCAAGATTAACGCAATTCGTTTCCACATTTGACAAAAGTCCTTTGGGTTGGAAGCAATATATGACAAGGATGATTGCAAGTTTTTATTCTCCCATTAATAGGTACGCTTTGGGGGTAAATTTCACGCAGAAGTGCAGAGGTACGGAGAATGAGAGAAGGTTTATTTTACTTCTAGTTCTGAAGGTTGCTTTTCTAATTCTCCCAGTGAAGAAATAATCACAGCTGGTCTATCAGGAAATTCTGGTACAAGTTTTACCTCTCCTCCCATAGCTTTTAGGTAACTACGCAATGTAGAAAGAAGGAGCTCAGCACGTTTTTCCAGTCTAGAAACAGTATCTTGGCGAATTCCTAATAGTTCTGCCATAGATTCTTGAGTTAATTTTCTGGCTTTTCTCATATCTTGAGGCGTCATGTTTTCAACAATAAGCTCTTGAGCGCGAGCTTCAATTTTTGCTCGACGTGCTGGTGGGAGTTGTGCCATTACATCACTCGGTCTTGTTGCCATATCTTCATTCTCCTTTGTCTTTTAATTCCTGAAGATGCGAGTCAAATCGCTTATCTGCTTTTGCAATCAGTCGTTTGTAAAATCATTTTTCACTTGTTCCTGCTTTGTTACCAGCTACAAGTAATATTGCTTTTTTCTTTGGGTCAAAAGCAAATGCTAATCGCCATACACCATCATTTGCATAAAAACGAATATTCACTCTTCACCCCAAACCCCGTTCTTTTAACAATCCCATCAATTTACGCTTACGTCGATAAACTAGCGTTAGCTTTTGCCGATATTTTACCCAATCGGCTTTTTTCCCAGATGCTAAATAAGCTGCGCGTGCTTATTTTAGCCAATCAACTGCGTCACTATAATATAGTCCCTTGCTGGCACCCATAATTAAATCAGCAGGACGACGCGAATTAGCAATTACCCAGTTAGGTTTATAGGGAACAGCAGCGGTAATAACTCTGTGAATTAAATCGTTATGATAAGCATCCAGTTCACTGACAATCTTGATTGCATCATCAATTAATCCTTCATCTAAAAATAGATCTACTTTGGCTGGTTCTGAACCCTAACCTCCATAGGTGCGGATTATTTGTAATAAATCTAATTTCTCATTTTCCCAATCTTCACCAACCAATGTTTTGATTTCTTGGTAATCTGCTAATAATGGTTGAATTTGTAAAATAGCTTTATTTGCTCATAGATCGGCTTGATTATCTCCCAATTTCCCTGCTAAATTACTTGTCCAGATTCCTAGTTCAAATTGACAATCTCCTGGTAAATTTAATCCTGTTTTAGCAATTTCTAAAGCCTGGTTTAATTTCCCCTGTTCTGCTAAAGTTCTCGCTAAACTAAAAGCCTGTTCCATTCTTTTCATCTGGGTTTGGGCTGCTTGAATTGTTTCTTCAACTCTGCCTAAAGGCCCTAACATGGCTAGATAATGTTGAGTTTGCCCTTTTGCTTCTGCTAAATACAAATATTCTTGACAACGTTCTTGCCTTTCTAATATTTAAAGACGAATCAATACTAAATCATATGCAAATTCTGGGACCTCTTGTGTCCAAACTCCTCTGGGAGTGATGTTTCTCATCATCACTTGTATTAATCTTGGTTCATCCCAATCTTGATACAAGGCTTCTAAACTCATGGAGAAATCAGTATTAAATTCATCTTGCAATGTATCTAAATTTACTGTGATGTCTGCTTTCTCTTCTGGGTGAAGTTGAGTGGTAAAGAATTGCTTGAGGCCAAGCATAATTTAATTCCTGAACAATTTCATCATTTTCTACGCCGTATTCGGCTACTTCATCCCATTTTTCCACACAGGTAGCGGTAATGGCTTCCAAAATTGCGATCGCATTATGTCCTTCCCCACGTTCGCAATAATCTACCGCAATGTTTACCAACTTCAGCAAGTCTTCAGTAATTGGGTCTTCCTCACAGCCATATTCCAAATCCCGCACACCATCCCGGAGAATTTGACGTACTTGCTGGCAATAGGGAACTATATCAATAGTAATCTCTTATTTGGTAGGTTTTCCCACATATATGGGATTTGTCATCCAACTGACTTGTTGATCAATCCCTTCTAGTATGTGCGGATGTTTTGCTACCAACTCTCCCAGCAGCTTTTGGGTTTGGTATAATCTAGGCGATTGAGTAGTTCTTCCAAGCTGGGACGATGTTCAATAATTTCAGGCTGACGCACACAAACAAGCATCGTCGCCACAATATGTTTACACCATCCTTCTAAGTGGTAAGGACAGGTACAGCGGCCAAATGTTGACCCATCAACGTTTAAACTAATATTGACGTGGTAAATTTTAGCTTCAGTGCCTTCAACTTCAGCCTGAAACATTTTTTTCCCACGTTAGGGTTACAGAAATGACAGCACCCATGTCATAATATGCCTCTCCTTTCTGGAAAGATTTGGCGCTGGCATGACGGCGAATCGTAAATTCACTGAATAGCGAAATAGAGATGGGGCGGTACTTTAATTGGCTACGCCTACGCCTGTGGAAATTTTAGGGCTGGATAAATATTACCTTTACTGTCGGTATGTAAATCATGAGTTGTAATGAAACTCAAAGTTACAGGAAAATCCGCTAAAATTACAAAATGTCAAGAAAAACCGATGATAAACATATAACCATATATATAACCATAATTTTACACTCATCCCCATTCTGAACACTAACGCATTGGGTGAAATGTTTTAAAAGGGGGAGATCAAGTTAAAAATAAGTAGACTAAAAAAACGGGGAGACTAACGTGAGTTCTGGATTCGATTACGATTTAGTGATTATCGGCGCAGGTGTAGGTGGACATGGCGCAGCCCTACATGCTGTCAACTATGGTCTGAAAACAGCGATTATTGAAGCAGCACAGATGGGGGGAACCTGTGTCAACCGGGGCTGTATTCCCTCCAAGGCGCTTTTAGCGGCTTCAGGAAGGGTGCGGGAGTTACGCAATACCCACCACCTCAAATCTTTAGGAATTCAGATTGGTAATGTAGAATTTGATCGGCAAGCGATCGCTAATCATGCCAATAATCTTGTTTCTAAAATTCAAGGAGACTTAACCAACAGCCTCAAACGCTTGGGAGTCGATATAGTCCGGGGTTGGGGAAAATTAGCTGAAACACAAAAAGTCTCTGTCACCACAGATAAGGGTGAAAAAACCATCACGGCTCAAAATATCATTCTTTCCCCCGGTTCTGTTCCCTTCGTTCCTCCCGGAATTGAAATAGACGGCAAAACAGTGTTTACCAGTGACCAAGGGGTAAAATTAGAATCTCTACCCAAGTGGATAGCAATTATTGGTAGCGGTTACATTGGTTTGGAATTTTCTGATATTTACACCGCTTTGGGCTGTGAAATCACAATGATTGAAGCCCTAGACCTGTTCATGCCAGGATTTGACCGTGACATTGCTAAACTAGCAGAACGGGTTTTAATTACTCCCCGTGATATTGAAACCAAAGTCGGGATTTACGCTAAAAGGATTATTCCTGGTTCTCCAGTTGTGATTGAGTTAGCCGATTTCCAAACTAAAGACGATTTAGAAGTATTGGAAGTTGATGCTTGCTTAGTAGCTACAGGCCGCATCCCCGCTACCCAAAATCTTGGTTTAGATTCTGTCGGTGTGGAACTTGATAGCCGGAAATTTATTCCTGTTAACGATTGTATGGCTGTACTTTCAGCCGCTGAAGTTGTTCCCCATCTCTGGGCTATTGGTGATGCTAACGGGAAAATGATGTTGGCACACGCAGCTTCGGCACAAGGTATCATAGCTGTAGAAAATATCCTTGGTAAAGACAAAAAAGCAGACTATCGCAGCATTCCCGCAGCAGCCTTTACCCATCCAGAAGTTAGTTATGTGGGTTTAACTGAAACAGCAGCCCAAGAAATGGGTTTAGCTGAAGGATTTGAAATTGGTATTAGTAAGAGTTACTTCAAAGGTAATTCTAAAGCTTTAGCAGAAAATGAAGCTGATGGCATCGCTAAGGTGATTTACCGTAAAGATACAGGTGAAGTCTTGGGTGTGCATATTTTCGGTTTACACGCTTCTGATTTAATTCACGAAGCATCCGCAGCAGTTGCACAACGTCAGTCTGTAAAAGACCTCGCTTATTTAGTTCACGCCCATCCTACACTATCCGAAGTTCTAGATGAAGCTTACAAACGAGCGATCGCAAGTTAATTGAAGACAGGAGGCAGAAGGAAGGCAACAGGCAAAAGGCAAAAGGCAAAAGGCAAAAGATAAATATTCTTCCCCTGCTTCCCCAATCCTCAGTCCCCTGTTTCCCCATCTTCCCCATCTTCCCCAGTCCCCAGTCCCCAATCCCCAATCCCCAATCCCCACAATGCAAATCCGTCGTCGTTCACCTAGTCCCACTATTGATGTCTCTTTGATCCGCTACCAAGCAGCTTTAGAAGATGCAGCGCCAAATAATATTTTGGAAGAAATTGTTTGGCAAAAAGAGATAGAAATTGAGCAAATGCGGGAAAAGCTGCCTTTGCGAGAATTGCAGAAAAAGGCGCTTTCTGTACCTCCTACCCGTGATTTTGTTGCCGCACTCCGTCAATGTAAAACCAAACCCGCACTAATTGCTGAAGTGAAAAAAGCTTCTCCTAGCAAGGGAATTTTACGCGCAGATTTTAACCCAGTAGCGATCGCACAATCTTATCAAGAAGGTGGTGCTAGTTGTCTTTCTGTACTCACAGATAGGAAGTTTTTTCAAGGTAGTTTTGAGAACTTATCTTTAGTTCGTGCTGCGGTAGATTTGCCAGTATTATGTAAGGAATTTATCATTTATCCTTATCAAATTTATTTAGCGCGAATTAATGGCGCAGATGCGATTTTATTAATTGCGGCAATTCTCAGCGATCAAGATTTACAATATTTTGTCAAAATTGCCAATAATCTAAAAATGGCAGCTTTGATAGAAGTTCATAGCTTAGAAGAACTTGACAGACTTTTATCCTTAGATGGTGTTTCCTTAGTTGGTATCAATAATCGCAACCTAGAGGACTTTTCTGTTAATTTGCAAACTACTTGTCAGTTACTAAAAGACAAAGGTAGTCAATTACAGGCAAGAAATATTTTGGTAGTTAGTGAATCAGGAATTCATAACCCAGAGGATTTAAGTGTAGTAGAAACAGCCGGCGCATCAGCCGTACTCATTGGTGAGTCATTGGTCAAACAACCAGATCCAAAACTGGCAATTACTAATCTTTTTGGTAAATAGGACTGGGGAATGGGTACTGGGGAAGATGGGGAAGATGGGGAAGTAATTTTCGCAATGCCCAATGCCCCATGCCCAATTACCAATCACCAATCCCCAAACTTTGTTTCCTATGTATCAATTTAATTGATAAGAGATAAACTCTTTTTAACCTAAAATCTCACATTGGCAATTTTCAATTAAGTTCATGGAGCAAATTCCTCTACCTGCACCTATTCACTACGAACTTATACTTCAACTGTTAGAAAAGCAGACGATGAGTGCTATAAATAACAACCAAGAGTTACGGCAACAAGTCAGTCAGCTAATTATTACCCTGCGAAAAGCTGCGGCACAACAAAAGCGATTAGAGGAAAGTTGTCAGGCTTCCTCCGTAGAAGTTGACCACCGTTGGTCACTTAATCATCTGGGGAGAAGGTCATGACTGACGAAGGGTAAGGGGGAAGGGTTAAAGGGGAAAGTGTATGAAAAACTACCTTCCCTATGAAGTCTAGGACAGATTGATTTATGGGTAACTTGAATTTACGGTGTCCTGAGCAAAAACCCCTGCTTTTAAGCATGGGGTTTCCCTTTCTCCCTTATCCTTGAACCTTTTCCTTTTGATTTCTGATTGATACCTACAGTAGATGTCGCTCTCTCAGGTACTATGATCTGATGACGAAATTGGTAAATGAATATCTAAAATTTGCCATCGGATTTAATTATCTTCACACAATTTTGATTCTTATTGGATTTTTAGGATATGGACAATAAACTAATGTTGATGATTCCTGGACCAACCCCAGTTCCAGAAGCAGCCTTATTGGCATTGGCCAAGCACCCAATTGGACACCGCACTGCTGAATTCAGCAACATGATGGCGGAGGTGACAGAAAACCTCAAATGGCTGCACCAAACTGAAAGTGATGTGCTAATGCTGAATGTTAGCGGTACTGGTGCAGTAGAAGCGGGAATAATTAATTTTCTTTCTCCAGGCGATCGCATTGTAGTCGGTTCTAATGGTAAATTCGGTGAACGCTGGGTAGAAGTTGGTCAAGCGTTTGGTTTGAATGTGGAAACTGTCACCGCAGAATGGGGACAACCTTTAGACCCAGCTAAGTTTGCCGAAAAGTTGCAAGCTGACACAAATAAGGAAATTAAAGCTGTAATTATTACTCACAGCGAAACTTCAACAGGTGTAATTAATGATTTGGTAGCTATCAACAGCCATGTAAAAGCACATGGTGAAGCCTTAATTATTGTTGATGCTGTCACCAGCTTGGGTGCATACAATGTTACAGTTGATGCTTTAGGTTTGGATATAGTCGCTTCCGGTTCCCAAAAAGGCTACATGATACCACCCGGTTTAGGATTTGTGTCTGTGAGTCCTAAAGCTTGGGAAGCTTATAAAACTGCGAAGTTGCCTAAATATTATTTAGATTTAGGTAAATATCGCAAATCGACTGCTAAAAATACAACGCCTTTTACTCCCCCAGTTAATTTGATTGTGGCATTACACACCACCTTGGGGATGATGAAGAAAGAGGGTTTGAAGTCAATTTTTGCTCGTCATGAACGTCAAAAGAATGCTACCCGCGCAGCAATGAAAGCTTTAAATTTACCATTGTTTGCGGCAGATGAATGTGCTAGTCCAGCTATTACCGCTGTATCAGTACCGGGAATGGAAGCAGATAAAATTCGGTCGTTGATGAAAAAGCGGTTTGATATTGCTTTAGCTGGTGGTCAAGACCATTTGAGTAATAAAATTTTCCGTATTGGTCACTTGGGATTTGTGAGCGATCGCGATATTCTTACCTGTATAGCATCATTGGAAGTCGTACTTTCAGAACTGGGCTATGAAAACTTTACCCCTGGTGCTGCTATAGGCGCAGCAGCGAAGGTTTTTGGATAAGAGAATAGGTGACAGGTGAGTCAGCGCGGTCTTGGGGAGCAACTGCGGTGGACGGGTTTCCTTACATAAAGCAAGTGGCGTGGTTTCCCCCATGTAGGCGCTTCGCCTTCCCGCAGGGTGCGACTGATGTTTGCGTAGCGTGCTGGAGGCATCACCCGAAGGGTGACAGTGAAGAGATTTACAACTGACAATTGACAACTGACTACTAAAACCAAAAGAGCGAGTTGTTTGTTCAACCCGCTCTTTTAATTTGGATATCAATGAGTAAAAACTGTCTGAGTTAATCGTTCTCTCTATCAAACTTTGCACAGGGCAGAGTTGATTTGACATACCTCAAATACTCCTCAAATAGCTCAACCGTTTCACATTTTATTTGTCTACAGTTAGCTGCAATCATAGCTATCAGCAATGGATTTTTTCAAAATACATTGCTAACCTATGCCGTCTCTAGCCAATCATAAATTTTTTCTAACTGTTCTAGAGTAATCAAGCCATACTGCCACAGGATCATGGTTAAAGAACCAGGATCTTGCTCTCGGTGACGCAGTGCTACAGCCAGAGAAGCCGCGGAAATCGCTAAATCTTCTTGGAGAAAATTAATTAAACGAGAATATCTCGATGGTGCCATTTGTATCTCACCTCCTTGAGTAGAGTGTATTATCATATATCTTGACCTCTTTTCTCAATGATCTAAAGCCAGTATTTTATTTGTCACTGTGCTGTGACTGAATTGATACCTTAGCACAGCTAATTTATTATTCCTCTGAGAGTAAATTCATGTTCATTAAAGCCTGAGTTATGTGCAGAAAAGCAAATTCTGTCCTGCTTGTTTGCCCCCATCTTAAGGAGCATTAACTGTTTCAGACTTTTTGTTAAATTAATTTCATCCTGTTGACTTTTTTGTACTGGATATAATTATATTTGGAGTAACAAAGATTCCATAGCCTATATTCCTCTATTGATGACTATTAACACTTATGTCAAAAGGAGGATTTTTCTAGCTAAACTTTAAAGCCAGGACTATAACTGAGGAATAAAAAAGTTGAATGTGATTAGTGCTACTATTGAATAGTAACTCTTAACTATTATTATTGCTATTTTACGGAATAGTTTTATAACCACTAATCTTCATCAAAACTTGATAGACTCTTCACATAAATATACTACAAACGGGTGAAACTTGGACTTATGTCATACTGATAGCGGAGCTTGGCGTAAGCCATGCGTAACGTAGTACAGTCAGGTATCTCGGAGATTCTTCACTATCTCTTTTAGAGACGCTCCGCGAACGTTCAGAATGACACTTTTAAAGCGTTTTTAGTATAACAGGGTGTGAGGTGTGGGAAGCAACAGTGACAATTGATAACTGATAATTGATAACTAAGAACCTGGGGATTTGAAGAATTTCATTTTGACTTGATCACCTGCCTGTAAACCTAGTTCGGTAGCTCGTCCTGCCCTTAGTTCAATTACTTGATCTATCAGTACATTAGGTCCATAGGTGGGACAAGGGTCACTATTACAGGGAGGTGTAGCAGTTTGAATATACTTGACTACACCCTTGTCAAGGAAGACCATATCCAAAGGTAAGGGTACATTCTTCATCCAGAATTGCACTGGTTGAGCAGAGGGAAAGACAAACAGCATCCCACGATCATCTGGTAAAGCTGATCGATACATCAACCCCATCATTTGCTCTTCTGGTGTTTGTGCTACTTCCAGCTTAATTTTTGTCCCATTGGGAACAGTGGCTTGAGCAGAAATTGGCAAAGTTTGAGCTTTAGATATTGGTGCTTGAGCTTGAGAAACTGATGTCGGAGTGGCAGATTGTGCTGTGGTTAGTGCAGAACAACCCATAAGTGAAATACTTAGCAGTACACACAACAAAGTTAGCTGACGCAACATAAGCAGTTCAAAATTCACATTTCTAAATCGACAAGTGATTTGCTAGTAAGGGTTATAGCCATGAAGGGTGGGAAAATTAAAGAGGTATTAACTGAATACTCTAGGTTTTTGTGATTTAGATTTCGATGTTACAGAAATTTCCAAAAAATAGCCCACTATTTACAATCATTTTTTTTAATCAAACACCAATGATAAAAATTCTTGGCTCTATCGTACTTTTTGTACTATACTAAAAAGGGTTAAAAAGTATCATTCTTCACTATCTCTTTCAGTATGACATAAGTCCAAGTGTCACCCGTTTGCAGTATAAATCACCAGTCTAAAAGAGGGAACAGAGGAAAGAGGCACTATGCAATAGTGTTAAAAATGATGCATCATTAAAATTATGCATCATTTCTGATCTGATAGATAGTCGGCTTTTGTGAGATTTTTTGCTAGATTTTGCATATTAGGTACTGAAGAACCAAATTCTTTTTGATCAAAAATAAAGGCTGGAATTATAACCAGCCTTCTAAAGTATTAATTGCTTGATATTAGGATTTTATGGTTGTTTCTTATTTAACTTTTGTTTCTTCCGACGTTTTTCTGTAGTAGCGACAGCATGATCTACAGGATAACCAACTACAGGAATAACCTGATATTTGCGGTCGTCTTCCAATTTTCTTAGTTCAGTGTAATCAACCCAGTGAATACAATCAACTGGACAGGTATCTATAGCTTCTTGAACTACTTCTTCTGCGTCACCATCTTGGCGAATGACACGTGATCGCCCATAATCTGGTTCAATATAAAAGGTATTACGCGCAACATGAGCGCAATTTTTACAACCGATACAGGTAATTTCATCTACATAAACGCCCTTCTGGCGCAGCATGCCGCCCAGTTCCGGTTCTAAACCAGAGCGTTCTGGCTCATATCGTAAAAAACTGCCTAATTCTGGCTCTAAACCGGAACGATTATTTTCTAAATCTTCTGGTAACGGCTGCAATTGGGTCATTACGCACTCCAGCGTTGTAATACTAAGCGAATAGAACCATCTTCATTCTTTTGTTGTTCAGCAACTTGAAAGCCCACTTTTGTAGTTTCTTTCATCACTGTTTGATAAGCATAACGCTGAGTAACTTGGCGCAAAAATCCATCTACAGACAAATCTTGCTGCCAATATTGCAGGTCAGCTACCAATTCGTATTCCTTTCCATTCCATCTAAAACCGATGTCATAACCATTTTCCTGCTCAATGCTAACTTCCGCTAGATGGGTTTGACCACTATAATCACCCACTTCACGGGGGCCTGGTCTCCAGTCTATACCTAAGTCAGAGAGAGCATCCTTTAAGGATTCGAGGTTACGGATTTGTGTTTTAATTTGGCTAAAGTGTGACATGGTGGTTTGTAATCTGTAGAAACTTTACTAGTTGGAAAACTTACCATTAGCTGAACGCGGTTTGCGTGTTCGCTATACCAGATTCCTGAAGATTGTTGGCGGTAAAAAATTCTGAGGTTGGGTCTTGAATGAGTACCTGTCCCAGTTGAGCCTCTATTGCTGCTGTTACTTCAGCACAAGAAGCACCCACAATACCAGTGACTTTCTCTTGTACTCGACCGTCTGGATAAATTATAAATTCTAATGTTTCCATTGTCTGAAGGCCAACCTCGATAGTACAATTGAACTTTACTACTGTAGCAGAGTTGGTCAAGACCTAGCCACAGGAACTATTTAGAAACAAACTTGCCATTTGTTAAATAATGTTCCATCTTTCAAAAGATGTATCTCAGAATCTTTACAAAAATTAATTTTTTATAAGCGGTTGCATCTGTTATTAGTAAGTTTCTCTTAACCTAATCAATTAGTCAAGGTTAAGATTATCCAACATGAAGAACTGTAAAAACTCTTAAAAATTAGGATTACAGCCAAAAGACACACAAAGAGAAATCTAAAAAATACTAAAGCTTATTGATAATTTTATTATTTAAAGGCTATGTCGGATCGTGGTGATGCGATTGCTCGCTTGTATTGAGTATTTTTTTATAAAAAAAGTATGTATAGTATTCTACTAGTTCTAGAGCTAAATCAGTGTCACAGAATTTTAGAAAGAAATAGGCTGAAAACCCTTAGTCTAAGCTCATTTGTGACAGGTTAACGCTGAAAGTCTTTTGTCAAGAGGCTTTGAGAGAATTTTTGAAAAAAACTGGTCGG
>CAKZGI010000356.1 GCA_936914905.1 uncultured Trichormus sp.
ACTATATATATATATATATAAAAGATATACCTAATTTATTTTGTGATGTAGATTAGGAAGTAGAACCTACCATCATAAACAGTACAATACATGTGGTTATGGTTATTCCATGGACAAGGTAATAGTGTCATGTATTTCAACATATCTATTCATAATGGATTTTTCCATAGCACTAAAACAACATTTGTGGGATCATTGGGATTCTTTGAAGTTCAAAGGAACTTGATATAAACAATATCGAGACATGCCAATCTATGTTAACCACCAAAGTTCAATTCACAAAGAATCTAGTCTTAAAAAGGAAACATATTGAGGTGCAATGATATTATTTGTGAGAAATCGCTTGAGGTGCTGTGGATCTCGCAAACTCAGAAAATCGATTAATTAAGTAATCAAAATTTGGGTGAAGGTTCCTCCAAGCAAAGCTAGTATGTGCACCCTTGAGGTGTCATGGATCACATCTTCATAAGGTTAGCTTGATGTATTGTTTACTACATGCATGTCCATCATCTTGATTACCCACAAATCATGTAAATTACCATGGGGTCCACACTGGTTTAAGCATGATTTCCAAGAGCTTTGCAAGGACTGAAAAAGATGGTTAGTTTGCGCATTCACAATGCTATTTACTTGTTTTTGTCTTTTTGACAAACAAGATAGGGGCGTCTACAGGTGACTTGGATGGTAGCATAAATCCTTTGTCAAGGCTCTCATCAAGATAGGTTTGGAAGGCCTCAAGTTCAAGTTTAGAAAGCCCGTACATGGGTCCGAAAGGTGAACACATACCTTCTTGCAAATCGATTGGGCAATCATAGGGACGATGCTCCGGCAAGCGATCTGCATTTCTCTTCTCGAAGACGTCAGAAAAGTCTCTGTATGGAAGGGGCGGTGAGTCCTCCAGCGTGGAAACGGTACCCAACCATGGGGGTAGGCAAGTAGTTAACGCGTAATCATCCCCGCCGGTTTGCGAAAGGTGATCAGCGGGAGAGTCCGAGTTGGGAATGGTCTCCGGAGCAGGACTGTGAGTGGCCGAGTTGGAATCGGCCCCTACCAGAGCTAGACGATGAGTAGAATTTCGGGGTTGCGACGTCGGGTGGAAATGGATGGATCTGGTGCACAAATCCACAATTGGGTTGTGTATTGCTAGCCATGTTAACCCCAAGATGATGGGATGTCTTCGGTATTTAATGATGTAGAATGAAAGTTCCTCCTTATGTGGCCCTACATGGAAGGATAGTGAGATTGTAACTTTATTAACTACTCCGGAGGAGAGAACCCGCCCATCAATCGCCTCAATGGGAATAGGTGTCGGTATCTAAGACAAGGGGAACTTCTGTGGTCGGACGAATGTGATGTCGATAAAGCAGGTTGATGCCCCAGAATCGAGTAAAGCAATTGAATGTATCAAAGTAGAGTTAAAGGAAAGACTTACTTTGAAGGAGAAGCTACTAGAAGATGTGTTAGGGTGGTAGGAGCCAAACGTATTCGGGGAACATGAGACATCCAGCTGCGCGGCTCCTACTGCAACCGAACAAAGTCGTTTTCCTGTTGTTGGGGACCCTCGACGGCATGTGCACGGTAGGTTTGTTGGCGGTTACTCCTTGGGCAATGGCGGATAAGGTGGTCGGATGCCCCACAATAGAGACAAAGGCCGTGGTCCCGACGATATTGTCGTTGAGCATCGGTTAATGGGCGAAAACGTGCTCGGTCGATTTCCATCGGGACATGACTATCACCCGATGTCGGCGGGTGTGGCACGGTAGGCGGGACCGATAACCGAGGCCGGACTACTGGGGCATTCCGTGAAAATGATGGAAACCCATGTGATGCACGCTCTTCTTGGCGAAACTCAAAAAGTCGATTATCACATTGCACCGCTTGGGAGATTGCTTGAGACAATGAGGCGGGCTCGGGGAAGTTTAAGAGTAGGTTTTTGATATCGCCACGAAGCCCCCGACGAAAATGGTCGCACAGAGCTTGATCGTCCCAATTCACGTCACATGCAAGTTGACGGAATTCCGAGGCGTAGAGAGAAGCTGCACGCGAGCCTTGTTGTAGAGAATAGAGTTTAGTGAGTGCGGATCGGCGTCGGTCTGTCTCACCGAAGGTAGACTCAAACTCAGCAAGAAAAGCGGGAAAGTTCTCAAGGAGAGGTGATGAGGTTTCCACCAAGGGTGCGAACCAAGCCTGGGCCAGACCCGAAAGAAGGGTACCCACGAGGCCCACCCATCGAAAATCATCATGATAGCGTTGGGGTTGCAATCGTATGATGAGCCGGATTTGGTTAACAAACCCATGGAGACGTGACCTCGTCCTGTCAAACTTATTTGGAAGGCTC
>CAKZGI010000357.1 GCA_936914905.1 uncultured Trichormus sp.
ATTCTTTCCTTGGCTCTGTCCTAATCTTAACACTATGGAAAGCCAGACACAGACTTCTTTATAAATTTTCGGCCGTCTCTATTGGAGTTTAGCTATCAAAAGGCCCCGTTGCTCAATTTTCAAATGATTGGATTTGAGAAAGACAGTGTTGGAGATTTGTTTGAACAGGGAGTGATTGATATTACACTAGGCGTTTTCCCGAAGCCACCCCGGCAAACCCAATGGGAACCCATTTTTGAAGAACGATTTGTGGGAATTGGCCGTCAAGGACATCCAGGGATCAGGGATGGAAAAATGAGTTTAGAAGCATTCATGGCCTTTTCCCATGCCCTCACCACCTTGGGACGAGATACCATTGGCGAAATTGATAAAGCGTTAAATAAGCAGAATTTAGAACGTCGCATTGCACTAACCACGCCGTATATGCTGGTCTTACCTTTTGCGATTGCATCCAGTGACTTAGTAGCAGGACTTCCTTACCGCATTGCTCTCCGCTTTACAATGATCTGCAATTTGACTATCTTTGAACTACCAATTCCTACAAAACCATGGATGATTTCGATGTTGTGGAGTGCATTGAGCGATCAAGATGAAGCAAATTGTTGGTTACGCAATTCAATCAAAACAATTTTCCAAAAGATGGAACCAAGATGAACTAAAAAGAGTTCCCTGTTTCCTTGCCGAAATGTGTACTTTATTTTGCATAAGTACTTATTTCATCACCTGCCATATTTTAACAGTTTTATCAGCACTACCACTAGCTAGAAACTTACAATCTGCACTTAGAGAAAGAGAAGTTACTACACCAGAATGTCCAGTGAGAGTTTGTAAAACTTCACCTGTAGACATATCCCACATTTTAATAGTCTTATCCACACTACCACTAAACAGAAATTCCCCATTTGGACTCATAGCAATAGATTTTATCTTATCTGTATGTCCATTCAAAGTCCTTAGCAATTTACCTGTACTCAAATGCCATATTTTAACAGTTTTATCAGCACTACCACTACATAAAACTTCTCCATCTCCACTGATAGCTATAGAAGTTACTTCACCTAAATGACCGATCATAGTACGTAAAGGATCACCCGTGAGGGGATTCCACAATCTGATTTTATAATCAGAACTGCCACTAGCAAGAATTATCCCATCTGCACTGGTAGCAATAGCTTCAACTGCTGAAGAATGCCATAAGGTGCAAATTCTTTCTCCTCTTTGTAAATTCCAAATTTTGATTTTATTACTACCACTAGCCAGAATTGTCCCATCCGAACTAATAGCCACCACATTAACTGGTTTTTGATGTCCCAAAAGAGTATGGATAAGTTTACCAGTTTTCAAATTCCACACCTTAACATTACCTTGTGGATGTTCACAACTGCCAACAGCGAGAAAATGACCATCAGGACTCACAGCCACAGAAGAAATTGCACCTGAATTTCCAGTCAGAGTGCGGATTAATTTACCAGTTTGCAGATTCCAAATATTGATAGTTTTGTCTGCACATCCACTCACTAAAGCCTCACAATTTGGACTTATAGCCACAGAAGAAACCTTACCAGAATGTCCAGTTAGAGTATAGTGAAGATGAATCTTATCTAAATTGCATTTAGCTTTTAGAATCGATATTTCTTCTAAAATACTTTCCACATAAACAAGATTTTCAGCATCACCAACAGCAGTAAAATATTCTTTTAATTTAGTAATATAAGTCTCATCCTCTATTTTTACTGCTAATTGCATAGCCTTTAAAGGATGAGTTACTTCTGTTCTTGAAACCTGCCGTATTTGTAACCAAGTATCAATAGAATAATCTACTTGTTCTCGTGAGCAATGACAATTAGAAACATGAGATAAACCTTGAGCTAATTGCAAAGCTAATTCTGGAATTTCAGCAATCTGCTCGTTTTCCAAGGCTTGGTAAACTTGTTTATAACTATCAGTAATTACCTGTAATGATTGTAAATTTATAGCCTCATTTAGTAAACTTGGTAATAATTCTGGCAGCAAAGGATGTACACCATGATTAACCAAGTAATAAGCATCAGTCACCCAAGCAGTAACTAAACAGTGACAAGTAATTAAAACTTGATAAAGATGCTGCCAATCTTGACTACCAATTTGATATTCCAAGGATAACTGATTAACATCGACTCCTTGAGATTGCCATCTTTCTACCTTTTCTAAAATTTCTAAGTTGAAATTTCTCTCTCTACCTAAATTGTTAACTACTTCTAAATTTTCACCCAGCGATAAAAGTTGATTTTTAATATTTTTCCATTCCCAAGCCCGATTTTTAGCAGACTCTTGTAAAATTTGCCGATAAGGTAATCTAGAAATAGTTTTATAGTAATAATTTTCCTGTCCTAATCCCCAGTAAGCGATCCGAAAATTAAAATAATCTCCATCTTTTTCCGATTCTAAAATTAAAGTTGGCTGTTTTTCCAAACCACTAAATAAAGCCTTGATACTAGATTCACTATGAAAACGCTTACTATCCCAAGCACCGGCTAAAAATTCTATTGGTCTTTCTGGATCATGTAGAGAATAATGATTGTTGATAAACTCTCGCAAACCCTCAGCCAATTTCAACTCAATTTCATCAGTAATTTGTAAATTTTGCAAATCAAATTTATCAAACTGAATTTGCGGTGCTGCAATAAACAATTTTAATGGAGTAAGTTTATAATTGGGAAAAGATTCTAAAAGTTGGGAAGGATACAACCGCAAAGGCCAACTATCCAGAATTTTATGCACTTCTGGTAGCTTAATAGCTGTTTCTCTTTCTTGATTAGCTATTTTTAGTTGTGTTGCGTGGTGGTAAATAGCTAATTGCTGTTGCTGAGTAAATTCAGTCTCAGTAATATCTATTTGCGTAACGTTATCTACAGTTTTGATAAAATCTTGAATTACTTTGGGAATTGGAGAAGTATTGTTTTTTAAATTACCTTCTGTTTGGTTTTGGATGATGTTTACCATCACAGGTGCAAACTCTAATACTAGTTGAATTAGTAAATTTAAACCCGGTTGCATAAGTATTTTTCCGTCAAATAAATTACATTAACAGCCTAATAAAAAGTTGAGTAATATTCTTTACCAACCTCTATTATTAATAGATAAATTAAATAGATAATAACTATACTACTATCTTAAGGCATAGTTTTTGTTTATAGAAATATAAATAATACCAGAAAAGTAGGTTGGGTAGAATGCAGAGAAACCCAACAAACCTCTAACAAAGAATGGGACACATAGGTAGGTTGAGTAAAATCTCGAAAAACTTAACAAATCCCTGATTCTTCACCATCTCTTTCAGAGAAGCTCCGCGAACGTTCAGAATGACACTTTTAAAACGTTTTTAGTATAGCTGAAAATTAGAATTTGATTCCTAGCTATCCATTAAAACCAGGCACAGAATTATAACCAGCACCAAGAAAAATGTGTTCAGTCGCATTTGCTTGGACACCACCAGAAAAAGCAATACCCTTATCTTCTGAATAGAAGCCAACTCCAAGATAAGGAGAAATTACAGCTAATTTGATAAATTTTAAGACATCTACACCTGTCGCACCATCAGCACCAGTTCCCCCACACCTAAACTTAAAGCTTTAGCACCCACAGCATAAGTAACATCACAACATCACCATCTTTAGCACCCAGGGAAACCCAAGGTTGGGGGACAATTTGTGCGGATACTTGACCAGGATTCAAAAACACAAATAAACCCAGAGAAGTGATAAGAGTTTTAATAATAACAGCTGATTTCATTTCTTCCTCCCCACTATTTGCCATAATTAATAATTAATACCTATTCCACCTAAAATTAAGTGCCTCACACCAAAAAAGACGCAAAGCCACAAAAAACTCTGCGTCTCTCCGCGTAAATCTGCGTTAAGAACTCTTCCCTCTACATCCTCTCCAATACCTTAATCCCCAACAAATTTAATCCCAACTTCAGCGTTTTAGCTGTCAAATCACATAACATCAACCGCGATGTTCTGGTCGGTTCTTCAGATTTCAGCACCGGACAATTTTCATAGAATTTGTTAAACTTCTCGCTGAGATTATATAAGTAATCACATAAACGATTTGGTAATAAATCCTGTTCAACTTCGCTAATCACGTCATCCAGTTGTAACAAATCCTTGGCTAAAGTTAATTCTGCATCTTCTTTCAGAAGAATTTTGGTATCTATTCCCAAACTTTCAAAATCAATATTTCCTTCTCGACTAATGCCTTGAGTCCTCACATAAGCATATAGCATATAAGGTGCTGTATTTCCCTTTAAGGCAAGCATCTTATCATAACTAAAAACATAATTACTAGTGCGATTTTGGCTTAAGTCGGCATATTTTACTGCACTAATACCAACCACTTCAGCAACATTATTAATAAATTCTTCAGTCTCTTCTCTACCTTCTTCTGTTAATCTCGCTTCTAAGTCTGCACGACTTCGAGAAACTGCTTCGTCTAATAAATCTTTTAACCGGACTGTATCCCCGGAACGAGTTTTGAATTTCTTCCTGTTATCTCCTAAAACTAAACCAAAGGGAACGTGAACTAATTCCACATCATCAGGTATCCAACTCGCTTTCTTTGCTAATTGTATAAATTGAGCAAAATGGTTTGTTTGTCCTGCGTCAGTTACATAAATTATCCGCTTGGCTTGATCTTTTTCAATGCGATAACGAAGGGAGGCTAAATCTGTAGTGGCGTAGTTATATCCACCATCGGATTTTTGGACAATTAAGGGTAAAGGTTCACCTTCTCTATTTGTAAAACCATCCAAAAATACACATTTTGCACCTTGATTTTCTTCTAGTAATCCAGTTTTTTCTAAATCTTCTACCACTGCTGGCAGAAATGGGTTATAGAAAGATTCTCCCCGTTCAATTAAGTCGACATTCAGTAAATCATAAATTACCTGAAATTCACGCCGTGATTGTTCACAAAGTAACTTCCAAGCATGAAGTGTATCTTCTGCACCTGCTTGTAATCTGACAACTTCTTGACGTGCAGTTTCTTTAAATTTTTCATCTGCATCAAACCGTTGTTTAGCTTGACGATAAAAAGTAACTAAATCTCCAATATCTAAAGCGTTAGCGGTTGTCAGTGCTTCTGGATAAACTTCCCGCAAATAGGTAATTAACATCCCAAATTGCGTACCCCAATCACCAACATGATTTAAACGCAATACGTCATGTCCACGAAATTCTAAAATCCTTGCAATACAATCACCAATAATTGTCGAACGTAAGTGTCCAACGTGCATTTCTTTGGCGATATTTGGACTGGAAAAATCCACAATTTCTTTTTGTGAATTTTTCGTTTTTGGCACACCTAACCGAGAATCTGTTTTAATGGCGTTGACTTGTGCTTCTAGGTAAGATGTTTGCAATTTTAAATTAATAAAACCAGGACCAGCGATTTCTGGTGGTTCGCAAATATCAGATACATCTAATTTTCCTAGAATAGCAGATGCGATCGCCCTCGCTTGCATTCCCAATTTTTTACTCAGTGATAAAGCCACATTGGCTTGAAAATCACCAAATTTAGGATTACTCGCAGTTACCAAAATCGGGTCTACTCCGGTGTATTCAGCACCAAATGCAGCCACCAAAGCCTGTGCTAATTTCAGTTTCAATTTTTCTTTTGTAGCGTTCATATTGAAATATTATCTGTGTCAAAAATGCTATGGGCTGCTTAAAGTTGGCATATTCCCAAACGCTTGATTATTCTACCTTCATAACTGATAACTGATAACTGATAACTGATTTCACAACTGTCATATTCTGAATTCGCCAAGAATTTTCTTTACGAATTAAATCATAACGAACCCGTAACCGATCCTCATTAGACCTTTTATTCACACCATTTTCATAAAACTGGGTAATTTCCTTAACTGTAGCTTCGACCACGGCGTTATCTGCAACCGTCTCTTTTTGATTGATAAATTCCACCTTCACATCATGTTCGTATTTGCGATAACTGCTTTCTGTTACCTGTTGCTTGATAATTGCTCGCCATTGTGATAATGCAGAACCAGTTAAAATTTCATCTAAACGATTCATTTCATGATCAGGTCCGAAAGCTGCCGCTTTGGTAGATAACCAATTTTCAATCACTTGTTTTGCGATTGCAGTTGTCATCATCCCGTCATCCACTTCTAGTTTGCTGTTCGGGTCAGGAATGCTGACTACTGGTTGATTCAGTTCTATAGCCAACGGTGTTCCCAGTAAAGATGGCCTAGGGAAAAACGCATTGCTTACCCATCCCCAAGCTGTAGAAAGCAACAACCAAACAAACAATAAACCTCCCATAGATAAAAACACCTGCCAAACTAACCGGGTTTTTGCATCTAAGTTGCCAGCAAAACCGCGTCGTCGTCGAGGTGAAGAAGGATGATGTTTTGAACCACTATCTCGACTGTTAGCAGGAGTAGGATTGCGTTTCCTACGTCTTTGGGTTTGCTTTGGCGCGTCTATCTGAGTTATGACAGGTATCTGCTGGTTATGTCCCGACGCTGCCACATTTCCCGCAGCAGACTGTTCTCCAGCCATTTCTGGTATTTGACCTCCACTGTATCCCAGTGAAGCATTCCATCGAGGTGGAGAAACATAGCTATAATCAGGTATTTCACCAATTACTGCTGACCGTAACTCAGGTTCAAAATTCTGGTGATGATTAACTTGCCTACTAGTTCCATGATCAGGAGTACGATAGCGGGGACTATTTACTTGTGAACCAGGAAAAGCTTGATGATTAACTGCATTCCATTCATTAGAGGTTTGAGTATCCGTAGGTATAGCTTCTAAATAAGCTTGTACCTGTCTATCAGCAAAATATTCTTTTAAATAAGCTTGTTTTCTGCCTAAATCTCGAAAATGAGGAAAAACCTCTTGTTGTAACCACTGTTCACAGTACAAACAAAGTCCTGGTAACAAATCTGGAGAATCTTGAGATTTTTCCCGAATAATAGCTAAAGCTTCATATTCCTGACTTAATTCCAAAACACGGGTTGCTTCTTCCGTTTGTCCCAGTAACAAAGCACATAAAGATTGTTCTAAATGTACATCTTGGCGTTTACCTAGATGCATTAACATGTGCTTAGCTTGACGAATTAAAGCCGATTGACGTTGGGAAAAACCCCTGGCTATTAAGGCATAAACTGCTAGATATGTAGCCACAGCAGAAGGACGCTTGCTTTCAGCTTCAAATAATTTGTGCTGTTCTGCAACAGTTAAGTGGTTGCGTAACTGTTGAATAAATCGTAGAAAATCGTCTATATTTAAACCTGATTTATCATTACCAGCACCATCAATACCTCCACGCTCTTCTAAAATATTCTGTAATAATTCCAACCCTTGACGGCGTTCATTAGTCTTCTCTTGAGGAAGCGCCAATAATTCTAGGATTCTATATGGTCGCAGCTTACAAAGATCCGCAGCAATTTCCGCTTGCACACTGGGAAATAAACCTTCACGCATGAGTAATTCCTCCCCAGTTGCTAGAGATATAGCTGCATTTTCATAGTGAGCTTGCTGCCATTGTTCCCGCCCCAATTCTAAACAGGCTAAAGCCACCGTAAGAATAATATCAGGTAATTCAGGACTGGAGGAGAATTCCTCACTTGCCAGATAACTACCTACTCTCACCCCAACTTTCCTATTTCTATTTACCAAGTATGGACGGCCTAATTTCAGTACCAGTTCGTATTCTCCCAACTCTTGTAGGAGTAATAAAGCACCTACTAACTCCTCTTGGGCAATTTCGATGCTGAGACTTTGGACATCGTGATTCCGATTGTTCTTTTCGGCACGGTTTTCCAACAGCGATTTCGTCCCTGCCCGGTCAGGATCATAGGCGTGGGACAGATAAAGCTGATCATATATAGCGCGTTCTTTGCAATCTGATAAAACCACGTAAGCTTCTTCTATGAGTTGTTTACGAGAAGAGATAGCTGCAATCGAATACTCCCGTCTGGGCAACTGAACAATGCGATCGCTATAAGCCTGCCGCAATTGTTCCTCGCTTGCCGCCAACGGTAGTCCTAAAATTCGGTAGTAATCTAGCGGAATTCGCACAGCCTACTTCCCCTGCACCGTGTTTACGTAGCGTCTCATAGAGATCGGCATAATTGACCTAGACTATTCCAGGTATGTAAAACCGTGCCATAATCATAGCTTTAATAATACCGTGTCCGTTATATAATTCAAGTGTATATTTTAACAGTTCTTTTTATTTCTTTCCAGCACTTAAGCAATCAGTTATCAGTTATCAGGAGGCACGAACAATATTTTAATTCTCTCCCTCATCCTCCCCATCTTCTCGATCCCCCTCATCACCCCAGTTTACCTAAATTGTTAATGGCTATGCAGAAATGCAGCCATCCTGATTGCTAAATTAAGAGACGAACACCAAAAGCAGCGATTTTTAAGCTGATCAAGCACCAACAATCCATAAACATAAAACATGGAAAAATTACAATTTACCGATTCCCTACAGAGCTTTTTAGTGCATAAATAAGATTTGACTGGGGAATCTTGTCAACACTGGCCTATTTGTAGCTAACGTTATATAAGAGCAACTTAATTTTAAGACCGTAACTTTAACTTGTACGACAGGGATATTTCACAAGCATGGTTCAAGAACGCACATTACCGACATTCAACTCTGCCACCGTCCAAATTACTAAAGCAGAAGGGTTGCGGTTATACGAAGATATGACATTAGGGCGGTTTTTTGAAGATAAATGCGCCGAAATGTACTACAGAGGCAAAATGTTTGGTTTTGTCCACCTGTACAACGGTCAAGAAGCCGTTTCCACAGGTATTATTCAAGGAGGAATGCGCCCAGGGGAAGACTTCGTTTCCAGCACCTACCGTGACCATGTTCATGCTTTGAGTTCAGGTGTACCAGCCAGAGAAGTCATGGCAGAACTATTTGGTAAAGCCACAGGTTGCAGCAAAGGGCGCGGTGGTTCCATGCATATGTTTTCAGCCGAACACCGTTTATTAGGTGGTTATGCTTTCGTAGCTGAAGGTATTCCTGTTGCGGCTGGTGCAGCATTTCAAAGCAAATATCGGCGGGAAGTATTAGGAGACACACACGCCGACCAAGTAACCGCTTGTTTCTTTGGTGACGGTGCTGCCAACAACGGTCAATTTTTCGAGACATTAAATATGGCAGCGTTATGGAAACTGCCAATTTTATTTGTGGTAGAAAATAATAAATGGGCGATCGGCATGGCACACGATCGCGCCACATCAGATCCGGAAATTCACAAAAAAGCCAGCGTGTTTAACATGGTAGGCGTAGAAGTAGATGGAATGGACGTTTTAGCAGTTCGCCAAGTCGCCCAAGAAGCCGTAGCCCGCGCCCGTGCAGGAGAAGGACCGACCCTCATCGAAGCCATGACCTATCGCTTCCGTGGTCACTCCCTAGCTGACCCAGATGAACTCCGCAGCAAAGAAGAAAAAGAATATTGGTTTTCTCGTGACCCAATTAAAAAATTAGGCACTTATTTAGTAGGACAAAAGCTCGCCACAGCAGAAGAACTCAAAGCTATTGAGAAGAAAATTCAGGAAGTCATCGACGAAGCCGTCAAATTCGCCGAAAGCAGTCCTGAACCAGATGCCAGCGAATTATATCGCTTCATCTTTGCAGAAGACGAGTAAGTTGAGGACTGGGGACTGGGGGTGATGAGGGAAATAGGGGAGATGGGGAAGTAATTTTCCTAATGCCCAATGCCCAATCACCAATCACTAAATATTGTGTTTACTATTACTCAACAACAGCAACAATACAAAACCTATATCCTCACAGATAATACAGCTAACTCCCAACTGGAAGTAGTACCAGAAAGAGGTGCCATTATTAGCCGTTGGCGGATTCAGGGAGAGGAAATGCTCTATTTAGATGTGGAAAGGTTTGCTAACCCGGAATTAAGCATTCGTGGTGGTGTACCAATTTTGTTTCCTATCTGTGGTAACTTGCCAGATAATTCTTACACCTACAACGGACAACAATATACTCTCAAACAACATGGTTTTGGGCGAGATTTACCCTGGGAAGTGACTGAACAAAACACAGAAGGCAAGGTAAGTTTAAGCGTAGTTCTCAAGAGCAATGAATCAACACGCGGTGTTTATCCTTTTGATTTTCAAGTAACTTTTACCTACACCCTCCAAGGTAATACTTTAGTGATTGACCAAGTTTATCAAAACCTGTCATCCACACCAATGCCCTTTTCGGCTGGGTTCCATCCCTATTTCCAGTGTGGTGATAAGTCACAATTAGACTTTGAAATTCCCTCTGGACAGTATCTAGACCAGAAAACCAAGGAAATGCAGCCATTTAGCGGCAATTTCGACTTTAACCGCGATGAAATAGATTTTGCTTTTGGATATTTGCAGAGTCTGTCGGCTACGGTGACAGATAATAGCCGTCAATTGAAATTGACTCTTAATTATGATGATATCTATGCTATGCTCGTTTTCTGGACTCTCAAGGGCAAAGATTTCTATTGTCTTGAACCCTGGACGGCTGGGCGTAATTCGCTAAATACTGGTGAAAACCTGACTGTGTTGGAGCCAGGAGCAAGCAAAACTACCTCTGTGAGATTAACGGTGAATTTTTTCTAAAAAACCCTTGACAATTCTAGAGATAGTTTGCTACTCTTAGAAAGTTGCGAAATGCAAAAGGGTCGCTAACTCAACGGTAGAGTACTCGGCTTTTAACCGATTAGTTCCGGGTTCGAATCCCGGGCGACCCATTTTTTACGAAAGCTGGCTAATACAGAAGCGGGATTTTGTGTTGGGAAGTTGTGGAAGCGATCGCCCCGTTCAACTAGCTACCGTGTACACACAGTAAGAAATCTACTACTGTGCTTTCTGTTGGACAGGAAGCTGTTAGGTCACTGTGGGTCGTTCACCTTAACTTTGGTCATCAACTTTGGTCATCTCTGGTCGGGGGATGTCTCGTTTTGAGCCCGTGATTCACGGTGCAGTTCTCTAACGAAAAAGCTTACATACTTGCTCAATGGTAGAGCGATCATCTGAAATGATAAATGCAGGTTCAATTCCTGCGGTGTTACCACAGCTTTTTCAACTTACACAAGGTGTGAGTTGCATTCACACAGGCAGGGTATCGGTTCAATCCCGATCAGATTCATTAATAACATACTTGTTGATAAATCTGGCTCAATCGAGGATGTGATCGCAGTTGGTACGCAACTCACTGTTTTAATCTCTGGTATCACTAAGGCAGAACTGTTTGTCTATGCGTTCGATACTATTCCGTATTATATTACGGCAAAGGGTAAGGAGTTGACTGACTGGGAGCGTACTTTTCAGTACATCAATGCAGGTGGTGGCACTAGTATCGGTTGTGCATTGCAAGCCATGCGGAACAAGAAGCAGGTTGTTGACCAGATTATTTTGGTGACGGGTGAAGGTGAAAATGCTGATCCTTACTTCGGTAATGTAGTGACTGTCCGTATTGGTTCTCATTACAACTGAGTGGAAACTCAACTGAAGCAGCAACAAGCACCTGTAGATACGTTTACCTTTGCGGAGGACTACTACAGTTTGCCGAAAGTTGTCCCACTCTTGACGCCCCCCTCTCGTCTGGATTTGCTGATGGAGATTCTGGATATGCCTTTGCCTGTAAGGGCAGATAAATAAGGTTATAATGTAGTATTGCTTGCCAGTAAAAATCTTGAGCAATGTTTATTCAGTAGGTAACTCTTGATATTAGAAAAGAGAGATTTATGGAGATTCATAGACAGTTTAGTTTTGTTGGAACTTTAAAGACACTGCATGAGAATGACGAACAGCAAATTGAGAATTTTAGTACTAATATTTATTGTTATTTTGTTATAAAGATGGCAATATTGTCATTGAAATTGATTCGGTAACAAAAGTAGCCATCTTTTAAAGAGTGTGTAACAACTCATTAGGGGAGTCCCTCTAGTAACTGAGAAAACGCAATGCTTCACCAACTTACACGCAGGAAACTATATTAGTTCGTGATTCAGACAGTTAGATTTCATTCCAGTTTCTAGGTTGCATCTGTAGCTTATTTTGAATAATTGGTATTATTTATGACTAATATATTTAAGCTAATCAACCAAATTGCGATCGCAGAAGCACAGTTATCTGCAACCCAATTCCTTGCGCCTTGTGTCAAGGGTGGACGAGTCCGCACACGGGTAGCCGGGATGGTTTACACCTTCACGCCAAAGCCTAGTAAATTTGAAGGTTGGGGCATCTTTGAGGCTGTGGATGAAAAGACAGCAAAGCTGGTAGAAGAAGCAGATGTACCCCAAGTTGCCGAATAGCTGCAAAACTTTCCCCAAATCAGACTGCGGTTAGCACATAAACTGCAACCACAAACTTGGTTAGCATACCCTGTGAATGAAGCAGATATGCGTCAACCGTTGAAGGTGTTGCCTTTGAGCAAATCACTGCTTGTTGGCATGGGCAATCTTCCTGGTTCGAGAAAGTTGATCGCCGTACCGATCCGACAATGGTGGAAACTCTGCAATCTGCAATTAAACAACTCATTCCTACAAAGGAATTGCAGTTCAAAGGCATTACTCCAGAAATCCGCACGGTGTATGAATTAGCAAGTCAGCAGATTGAGGGCTTTCCTCAACCCCAACAGGATGAAAGGCGACTGAGAAAGGCGTTGCAGATGGGGGGTGGTGAATTACGCCAATTCCATGATTGCGGTGATTATTAGACAGTTGATTGGACAACTGCAGATGGTGTTCGTCACAGTAGTGCGATCACTAAAATTGACTTGACTGTTGTCAGTTCTGGTATTTGTCTAAGTGGACGCGATCGCGATTTTGACTTGCAATCCTTAGTGGGTGTAATGGAACAACAATAATACTCTACTAGCAGTGTGTCTTAATTACCAATAGAGACGGCTGAAAATTTACAAAGGAGTCTGTGCCTGGCTTTCCATAGTGTTAAGATTAGGAGAGAGCCAAGGAAAGAATCAGGGTTGG
>CAKZGI010000358.1 GCA_936914905.1 uncultured Trichormus sp.
CCAAACATGGCAACCTAAACAACCTAGGTCGATGCGGCGCATCGACTTGGCTACCCAAACGCCACCAAGTCGATGCGACACATTGACTTGGACATCTAATCAACCCAACTCGATGTGCGGCATCGACTTGCAACCCAAACGCCACCAAGTTGATGTAGCGCATCGACTTGGCTACCTAGTCATCAGCCCAAGTCGATGACCCACATCGTGTTGTGTACCCAAACGCCCCCAAGTCCATTTGGCGCATCGACTTGGCTTCCTAGACATCAGCCCAAGTCGATGCGCCAAATCGACTTGGGGGCGTAAACCCCATAATATTCGATGCAGGGCATCAAATTCATGTGAAATTTTCCCTGAACTAAACACAAGAATTTGATGCCCCACATCGACTTTTTTGTGTTTAAGTTATACATAAATACTTTAATTTGCATTAGATTGGGTGTTATACGCATTTCTTCGTGCAGTTTCCTTGTAATTGTATCATTTTCTCTCTTTATTTGTGTGTGTTGTATGACTTGTTTCATCATCTCCTTGCTTAACATATATTCTATGTGCATTTACATTAGGATTGCTTCTTGTTTCGATTGTAAGTGTGTTGTTACGTGACTTGTGCATCTCTTTTGTTGTATAGCATTGATAGGTCAGCAACCGAGAAGACCCAAGTCCCTGTCAAGAGGCTTAAACTTACATACAAGGGTAGTCCATTGTCCCAACACCAGAAAGAGGTGAGACCTCCAGTTGGTGATTCCTCAAAGCGCGTATTGTTTTCCCAATCCAGCCAAGGTGGTAAAGTTGTTGTGGGACCTTCACAAAAACTTTCAAGCTTGTCAAAGCCTGAAGCCTCCAATAATCCAAAAGATATGACCTCCTTTGAGTGGGCCTTGCAGTATCAGGAGGCATCCAAAAGATTAGTTTTGGTGTTGGGAAAAACCGCAGGCGAAGGAATTATAAAAAGCGGTCGTGTGTTCCCTTACGGGAAAATGTTGCAAATTGACTATCAAGATGAAGATTCTGATACTTTCATCGTGCATGTTGCAACATCCAAAGGGGATCGTGTCATATTGCTCAGTGAGCCTAGACTGGTTATTTCTAGTTGTGAGCCATACGAGCTTCAACAAATTTTGCTCAAAGGTGAGAACATGATAACGGCTTTGCATCCATTTATTTCCGGTATAGTTGCTTTTGAAGAAACTGTTGATGAGTTGTTGGAGAATGAAGAGGCTGAAGAAGTAGAAGCGAGGACACATGTTCTTGTCTTTTCTCGTAAAGAGCATAAAAGGTTGAAGCAACGTGTTCAGAAAAAACCCATAAAGAAACCTCGAGTACAAGAATCAGACTCTGATAGTGAAGAATCAGATGAGGTGTCTGAGAAAGATGTGGTCACCCTTGGTGGTGAATTGTCTTCGGGTATTGTAGCCTCAGAGTAGAATACAATTCGATGGCAAATAATTAAATCAAAATTGGTTAGGAAAGGTCATATCTTCACATTGCCAATTACTCTTGTGAACCGTCCTCCCATTGACCCTGAGACCGGAAGAAGACCGTTGGAGATTCGAGAGCCACATAACCTTCATGTTCAGAATTTGAAGAAAAAGATGAAGATAAATCCTCATGCAACAGTGGTGCCATTTCTAGTGATGGTTGATCCTAGTCAATGTGACAACATCACTTACTTTGATGTGGCAAATCTAGAAAAATATCAGTATTTTGTTATCGGTGGATCCCATTCTGCAGAACTGCGAAGACAGTTAGTGAAGGAGCATCCTACAACTTATTTCTTCAAATATGCAGAATGTAAAATCTATGTCGGCCTTACTATTGAGGAAGCAAAGCTTCTTGCTTGGGATCATAACAATGATAATGATTATAGGCAGAAAATGTCTTCTATTGAAAGAATTAGGTTCTTTCATTATGAATACCTTGATGCACTGCGTCAATATGGTCAAAAGCTTTATCCTGCACTACGCCGATGTTGTTTAAATTAAGTGGGGATAGTCATTGACGATTCAGTAAAGTCTGAAGGTCTTCGAAAGTATGAACCTTGGTTTCAACTTGCATTTAGAGATGGTGCAGTTTGGGAATTGCAAGATGCAATCTTCACGATGTAGGAAAATAAAGAAGTGAGAGGATTAAAAACGAAGAAAGGAAAAATTGACCCACAAGTAGAAGCCAAGGAGAGTAAAGGGAAGAAACTCGAATATACAATTGAAGAAGCAGCTGAGGATATGAAACTAACACCTTGGAGAGCCCTTCAAGGAATTAGAGATGAAAGACTCTTGATTTCAGTGCTATCTCGAGTGATCTCAAAGGAGCTCAGCTTGGATGAGATGGTCCTTGAATTGTCTAAGTACACAAAATCAATTTGCATATGATTGTTGACTTGAGTAGTATCAAATTCTAATGGGTTCTTGTCTTGCCATAGCCATAAAGTGTATATGAAGATTCAAGAGGTCATGATGAAAAAACTAAATTGTTCAAGTTGGGACCAAGTTGAGGAACAGTACCCTGTGACTTCTTCTTACAAAGCTTTGCAAGAATACTTCATTGTGTTTCGAGATTGGGTATGTCAATTTACAATTGTTATACATCTGAGGTCATGGGTAGTATATTAACATTTAAACTGCCTTTTATGTGCCTTTGAATAGAAACCGAGTCGTGGTAAAGGAGTTGGAGGAAAGATCCAAAGTGACTGCCCCGATGTTTTTAACTTCCATATTGAGCGGGCTCGACAAGAAAGATCTAGATTATTAGCCAAACAATTGGACATAGATTAAATAGACAGTTTAAAATTGTTCTGTCATCCTACCAATAGCTTAAAGCCATTGTCCTATGCTGTTTTTTGTGAAGATGTTGCCAACATGTTGCAAACTCTGCCGAGAAAGGATTATTCGTTGTTGATAGCAGATATTCCATATGGCTTTCGCTTGGCTGGATCAATCAACGATGAGGAGCCTTTCAAGTACAATCAATTAGAGAAGATGGTAAAAGATTTTGCAAACTTGACAATGGCTCCTCTTTGGAGAATTGTGGTGTTTCATAGCCGTGATCAAACCTATTCAGTGTCAAAAGCTCTAAAGACAACATGCCATGCAGTAGAGGGACTCACATGGTGAACATATTATTATTCTATACATTATACTTGCATAATATGTTTTCACTGCCTCTTAAATATTGACATTTTTGAACTTCTACTCAGGGTCAAAACGAACGTTACTCGTGGTCCCTCTATTCGATTCGTGAGCAACACCGAATTGATTATCGTTGGCTACTACAATGAAATCAGCAAACGTCGTGTGCGAGAACACTGCAATGAGAATGGACTACCAAGTACATTCTTCTATCCTGTTGTGACGAAGAAATTAAGGCATGTTGCTGGTGATAAATCACTAGTCAATCCATACCAGAAGCCACAAAGACTGATAAGTCGACTCATTGAACTCTTTTCCAATGTGGATGATTGGGTTTTAGATCTTTTCTCAGGCACATGTATTTATATCCTTGTTGTAGCTATATTTATTCTTTGTTCTTTCTATGAATCCTAAAACATATGAATCGGTTACTGGTATATGTTTGCAGGAACTACACTAGCATGTGCACTTAAGTTATTACGGAATTGTATTAGTCTCGAGAAAGATGAGGCACAAGTTAGTTTTATTAAGATGCGGATAAATGGTATATGGGAGTGTCCTGATGCCGATCAGGAGGTTGGAGCAAGGCATGTTGGGCATACCGAAAAGTATCAACTTGCCTCAAGTGAACCCATGCCACCATTGGCTAATGAGTCAGGGGAATTAGGTGAACTTGAAGATGAGCCCATGCATGACTTACTTGGAGAGGAAAATGTACATGTTGATGATGATATGTCAAACCCAGTAGAAGAGGGCACTACCACTATGGAGGAGGACAATATAGAGGACTTAGCATTGCTTTAACTTCAATTATTATGACTATATTTCTCAAACATATTGACCACTTGAACTTTAATACGGTTAACTGATCTTTTGAACTTTTTAGTGATTAATATTTTGATATTTGTTATGTGTTTGTCTTGTATATCATTTATTTGCCTACCATTGTAATTAAATGATATGCACATATAATTGGATTATTGGTTGTTTTAAAGATTGCAAATGTTCGATCTTGCAAAATAAGTGAATATGAGTAAATTTTGTGCACCTTAACATAATTTACTGTACAATTATAATGTAAACCCATATTCTTGCTTTCATTTTGTAATATACTGGTTTAGATTAATATTTTCTAGATTGCTTAAAGGCCAAAAAAGTCCACCATTTTAAAAATTAATACGTTGTCAAATTTAAAATTTATACAAATATGATTTTTTGGTTGGTTTACAAATATATTCCAAAAAAATGAAAGTCACTTTGAAAATGGTCGATAATTTCTGTTAATTTCCAACATTTTTAGAGAGTCTTAAAAGAGAACACGCAATGTTTCCCCTTCTTCACGCAAACATGGTAAACTCTTCTTTCAAAAGTAGGAAGCATGCAAAATCTTAAGTTAATGTGAATTTTGGGAAATTTCAATTAGCAATAAAATGGCAGTAAACTTGGATTAGGGATATGTCAATATAAGTTAACGTAAATCTAAAAGCCAATTTCCTGTTCTACAATCAGATGCAAAATCATAAGCTATTGCGAATTTTACGAAATATTACCTAGTAATAAAATGGCTGCAACATTGCAATGTGGTTGTGTTGATATAAGTTGAGAAAAACAACGTTGGAATGTGGATGTGTTGATATAAGTTGACGATAACAATGTTGGCATATGGATGTGTCGATATAAGTTGCTCAAAGTCTTTGTTTGTGTTAATCTCTCCCCTCATGTAAATTGCATATGCAGTTAATTTGAAACCGACGTAAAAACGGAATTTCCTTATATAGAGTCACATACATTAACATTTTTCCCCGCATCATGTAGAAAATTTCAACTATTTACAACCAAGGTGCAGTATTCAACTATGTGTTAACTATAAAAGACTATGCAGAAACATTCAAAGTATACTATTTACAACCAAGGTGCAGTATTCAACTATGTGTTAACTATAAAAAACTTTCTAACCG
>CAKZGI010000359.1 GCA_936914905.1 uncultured Trichormus sp.
CAATGGAATTACACCCCTTAACCAGAGTTACAGGTTATTTAATCCACTATCCTAATCATTCATTCGTAGCGGATTAAACAGCAAACCCTTTATTATCAAGTAAGGAATCTAGGACTTCTGTGTAGACTGTAGACCCCTAAGAGGGATGAGGTAGCCAATTCTGATAAATAAACCTCAGAGAGTCACAAAGCCTGGGGTATTATTAGCATCTAGGGTGGGATAATGACATTCTGTCATAACCTTTGTTAATCAGGCCAATTGCCTGATTAACAAAGGTTATATACTTATAGCAATATTTTATCTATAATTTAGTAATTATGCTGACTAGTGTTGATCGTTTGTTATTTGTCCGACGTGTTCCTATTTTTAATGAATTGCGAGATGATTTTGTAGTCCGACTAGCTTCAGTGATGAATGAGTTATCATATCCTACAAATCACAGTATCTTTAAACAAGGAGAAGAGGGGCGATCGCTCTATATTATTGTATCTGGTCGAGTGAAAGTCCATATTGGGGATACGAAATTAGCAGAAGTAGATCCAGGAAAATACTTTGGTGAAATGGCTGTATTTGATACTCAGCCTCGTTCAGCTTCTGTAACTACTTTAGAACCTTGTGATTGTTTGGAACTCACTCAAGAGGAACTTTATGATGCGATTGAAGAAACTCCAGAAATTGCTGTAAACATTATTCGTAAACTATCTCGGATCATTCGCAGACTGAATGAAAATATTAGTCATTAGTCATTCGATTTTGGATTTTGGATTTTGGATTTTGGATTGATTACACGCATAAATCTAGAGGCTGGTACTATTAAGGAATTAAAGGAATTATACGTTATATCAGGTACGGCTAATTACTTATAATAAACTTTTTCCTGTTACCTCGACTCTATTCCCTATTCCCTGCTATATTTGAGACATTGTTGCAGAAAATTTTGGGGAATTTCTAAACTTTTTCCCCAATGTTGATGGATGTATGAAGCATGAACATTAGGTAAATTCCAACCTTCAAATCCTGTATTTTCATCACAGTCAAAGCGATAAGTATCAAATAATGGTTGTTGAGTATCGGTAATTACATGGGAACGATGAAATTCATGTCCATAAACATTTGTTCCAAGATCAAATAAGAAACTATCTTCTAAAGCTACTGCACGACGATATCCTAAAGTTAACTTTTTATCCATTTGTGCAGATGTGGGTAATATTCCTACCATTGACCAAGATTTATCTTCAAAGTCAATAATTTGCTCACATAAATACATTAAACCACCACATTCAGCAATTGTCGGTATTCCTGCACAAATAGCTGTTTTAACTGATTTTAAAATCTTCGTGTTTGCAGCTAATTCTGATGCAAATACTTCAGGAAATCCACCACCAAAATAAATTCCTTGAATATCTCTTGGTAATTCTGTATCTTTCAAAGGACTCCAGAATATTAATTCTGCACCTAATTTTTCTAAAATATCTAAGTTATCTTGATAGTAGAAATTAAAGGCTTTATCTCTTGCAACGGCAATCTTAACAGGAGATGGGTAAATAGGGAGATGGGAAGGTGAGAAGGTGGGGAAATGCGGAGACTTGAGGAGGGCTAATAGTTGTTCCCAATCAAAGCAAGTATCACCTAAATCTGCAAGATGATTAATGATATTATCTAATTCTGGTAATTCTGCTGTGGGGATTAATCCCAGATGACGGTCAGGAATAGTGATATTATCTTGTCTTCTGAGTACACCCAGGATGGGGATTTGTAGACGTGCTAGGGAATTTTTTAACAATGATAAATGGCGATCGCTTCCCACACGATTCAATACTAGTCCGGCGATTTTAATTCTACTATCTAATGAACAATAACCATGTGCGAGCGCAGCGACTGAACCAGACAACCGACTACAATCAATTACCAATACCACTGGTATATCTAATAATTTAGCTATATGTGCTGTACTGGCAAATGTCATGTCGTCGCTTTTATTTGAAGATTGACGACTGATGACTGACGATTGACCAACACCATCAAATAACCCCATAACTCCCTCAACTAATGCATATTCACATTTTAGGGAATGATGGTGAAAACATTCCTGTACATAACTTTCTGAAGTCAATACAGTATCTAGGTTTCGACAAGGACGACCTGTAACATATTGATGAAACATCGGATCAATATAATCTGGTCCAACTTTGAAAGATTGTATTGTGACTCCACGACGGCATAATGAGGCTAAAAGTGTGAGCGTTACAGTTGTTTTACCAACACCGCTACGTTCTCCAGCAATAATTATTGACATAAATAGTACCAATTTTAAATTGTTCATAATATCCATTCAGAAGCGCGATCACCCAAATCTAGAGGTATACTAACAGCCTTACCCAGTCGGGGACGCTCTTTTGTTTGAGTAATAAAACTTTGTACTTGTATTGTTCCTCCCAAAGCATTGAGATAATTAGCAATGCTATCAAGATGCTCTTGGTATTGAGATTCGCTTAAAGGGAATGAAGCTTGTTCAAGATATTTCCACATCACTTGCAGAAATATTTTACCCTGAGTCCTGCGTAACTGGACATCATAAGAGTATCCCCACTTATCAATTAACAATTGACGAAATTCCTGTCCTGTCATATAAATTTTGGGTTTTGGATTTGAGATTAGCAATCATATGCTGAGACGGTTTTTTCGCTATGAAACATTACAGCCCATCTCCTTCTGGGATCATGGCTGTTCTCAATTAGATTTTACATTTAGTTATGATGTTAAGTTCCGTGACTCCAGTATGATAAGGATATAAAGAAATGTAATGCTAACAGAAAAGATGCTAAAGATATCTTGGAACAAAGAATTGTGGCATCGCTGATGGCCTTAGCATTTCGACTCAGACAAGGGTAGCTAAAGTGCTGGTACTCTTGTCAAAATTCTTGATAAATTATACAAAGAGCGCGTAGATTATGGCTCAATTTTCCGAATCAATGGACGTGCCTGATATGGGTCGTCGTCAGTTCATGAACCTGCTCACTTTTGGGACTGTCACTGGAGTGGCGCTAGGTGCATTGTACCCTGTAGTTAAGTACTTTATCCCTCCAGCCAGCGGTGGTGCCGGTGGTGGTGTGACAGCAAAAAATGAACTGGGTAAAGATGTTAGTGTTAGTCAATTCTTAGAAAGCCATAATGTAGGCGATCACACCTTGGTACAAGGACTAAAGGGAGATCCTACATATATTGTGGTAGAGAGTAAAGAAGCGATCGCAGACTATGGCATTAATGCTATCTGCACGCACTTAGGTTGTGTAGTGCCTTGGAACGTAGCAGAGAACAAGTTTAAATGCCCTTGTCACGGTTCCCAGTACGATGCTACTGGTAAAGTTGTCCGCGGACCTGCACCCAAGTCCTTAGCTTTGGCTCATGCCAAAACAGACAGCGACAAAATCGTGTTAACCCCTTGGACAGAAACAGACTTCCGCACCGGTGAAGAACCTTGGTGGAGTTAATCGAGGGCTGAGTGTAGAGTCGTGAGTTATTAGTCTTTAGTCAACTCGTGACAACTGACCAATAACAACTGACCAATCATAACTGACAACTGACCACTGACTAATGACTTTATAGAGATGAGAAACGCCTGTACACCAGCGAGGTTAACTCGCACTGCTCAAGTGATGTTAAACACATTAGTTATAGCGATCGCCACCGTGACCTTTTTCTTCACCAGCGATCTAGCCCTACCCCAAACTGCTTCTGCTTATCCCTTCTGGGCGCAGGCAACCTATCCTGAAACCCCCCGTGAACCCACAGGACGGATTGTTTGTGCTAACTGTCACTTAGCAGCAAAAAACACAGAGGTAGAAGTACCTCAATCAGTATTACCTGACACTGTATTTAAAGCCGTTGTCAAAATCCCCTACGATACCAACCTACAACAAGTAGGTGCTGATGGTTCCAAAGTCGGCTTAAATGTCGGTGCTGTACTGATGTTACCCGACGGCTTCAAGATTGCACCAGAAGACCGCATTCCTGAAGACATGAAGGAAGAATTAGGTGATATTTACTTCCAACCCTACAGTGAAGACAAAGAAAATATCGTTATTGTTGGCCCCTTACCAGGCGAAGAATATCGGGAAATCGTCTTCCCTGTTCTTTCACCCAACCCTGCTACCGACAACAATATCCACTTTGGCAAATATTCCGTTCATGTAGGCGGTAACAGAGGACGTGGACAAGTTTACCCCACAGGTGAGAAGAGCAACAACAACATTTACAACGCTTCTGCTGCTGGCACAATTAGCAAGATTGCTAAAACAGAAGATGAAGATGGTAACGTTAAATATGTTGTTAGCATCAAAACCGAAGCTGGTGAAGTTGTTGACGATACCGTTCCCGCAGGTCCAGATTTAATAGTCTCTCAAGGACAAACAGTTGCATTTGGTGATGCTTTAACCAACAACCCCAACGTCGGTGGTTTTGGTCAAAAAGATGCAGAAATTGTCTTACAAAACCCCACCAGAGTTGCAGGTATGATTGCCTTTATCTGTTTAGTAATGTTGGCACAAGTGATGCTAGTGCTGAAGAAGAAACAGGTGGAAAAAGTCCAAGCCGCTGAGATGAATTTCTAAATTCTCTGCTAAATAATTTATTTTAGGACAGGCTGATAGCCTGTCTTTTTTTATCGGTATCTAAATCTTTCCTCAACTGGGTTGATCAGATTCAAACGGATTCCACAATCTCAGTTGAGTTATCCAACGAAAATCATTTACATTTCTTGTTATTAAAATCAGCCCATAGACTAAAGCAGTGCTGGCAATAATGGCATCACCTAAACTCATTTTTTCTGTTGTCGCAAAATGACTGCTTGGTTTAAAACATCTTTAGAGATTGGGAGAACTTGAGCAATCTAAATCGAAAATGCGATGCCTGCGGCGAGCGTAGCTATTGCTCTCATTCTACATCAATAGAGACTGCCGAAAATTTACAAAGGAGTCTGTGTCTGGCTTTCCATAGTGTTAAGATTAGGA
>CAKZGI010000360.1 GCA_936914905.1 uncultured Trichormus sp.
CTTTCCTAATCTTAACACTATGGAAAGCCAGACACAGACTCCTTTGTAAATTTTCAGACGTCTCTATTAGAAGCCCAATGAGAATTAATTTGTATTTCCCGTTCTTGCACAATTTCTGTAAATAAACTGGTAGGTAATGCTGCTTCTACAGGTGAAACTCCAGGGTGTTTGAGTTTACCTTCTAGGATTAATTTGGCGATACTACCAGTACCGATACCAGAAGCGACAGCAGTATTTTCATGGACTAAAGTTGCAGCATAAACGACTGTTTGACCATCTTTTTCTCCTGTCACTTCTGCGCGTACTGCTACTCCAATTCCAGTAAAGATATTTGTGAGATCAGTCATGCTATGACTCACATGAGACAAAAATTCAATCATATAACCGCGCCGGATTAAGCATTTCGGGAAAATATGGGCAGCTATCCAAGTTAGATGGTTGTAAAAATCAGGAATTGAACCAAATTTAGTAATTACGGTTTTTATTGTGGGAAAAGAATGAGGTAGTGTGATAGTTTCTGGCATATCAAACCAATAAACTCCACCGCTTTGATATGGATGAGGAAAGTTAATATTTTCCCGGTCAGAATAAGGTGCAACTAAACGCCATTCACCATTTATCCAAGCTTCAAAAGAATGCTGTAAACCGAGAAATGTAGTTCGCATCACGGTAACTCCAGCGCCACCAGAACCGGAGACTAAATAACTTAAATGTATTTTTTCCGGTTGTTCAAATTGCTCGATTCCCTGACGTACTAGACTGTTAGAAATACCAGGGAAAATACCAGTATTAATAATTGCAGTTACTCCCGCATCAACAGCTTTTTGATGTAAATTTAACGCCTTTTGGGTATACGAACGGTGATCACTGACATCTAAGTAATTTGTACCTTGCTCAATACAAGTTTCTAGAACTTGTGTATCTCGATAGTGAAATGGCCCAGCACAGTGGATGACTAGATTTGATTGTGCGATCGCATCCCTTAATTTGTCAAATTCCCTCAAATCCAACTGCAAAAACCGCACTCTCTCATCTAAAGATAAACTGCCCTCTGGGCAACGTCCAGTGATAGTAATATCTGTCTGTGTGTGATTGAGGATATCATTAGCAACTGCGCTACCAATGCGTCCCCGTCCTCCAAGAATTAAAACACGGTCTGTCATGATTACAGTTTGGACAACATTATCTTTAATTTCATCAGATTTATGTCCCTTTTGTCATCGGTAACAAGTCATACAATTTTAGATTGGGGATTGAGAATACCCTTCGGTATCCAAGTTTTGCATAAACATCCTCTCAAAATTATTTTTTAACTTGGTACTAGACAGAAATCAATACTGATTACTTTGTGATTTTTAATTCATTATGTAGATTGGTTCAGGGGAAAGGTTTGATTTTCCCTTTAAAAGCAAAAGCAAACACATATTACCAAAACTTTAGTAAGTTTTTCTCTGAACTTAACTTAATAATATCTTGACTTGTTATATGTTAGACTTACCGACGTTAGTAAAAATACAGGGCCTAAAATTTTGGAGTTAATATCTTCAAGGTATAAAATTAACGTGAGGAAATCGGCAGAAAGCTTTCAAGACAAAATAAATTTCTCTGCCGAATCAACATCTTAATTATCATATACTCTAATTTTTTAGTACTCAGACAGGGTAATTTTATCGGCTGGTCGGCCTTTATCCATGACAAAAACCCAATCTGCCCTGAATCCTTACAACTTTAGAAACCTATATTGTAAAAAATAGGTGCGTTAACGTTATCTAACGCACCCTATATCTCAGTTATAATTATCTAATACCAAATACCGACTCTACAGTACACTTTATCGAATTACCCGCGTCCTTCAAAGTCTGAGTAATTGGGTGCTTATTCTGCAAAAATACCCTCGCACAATTGCGTCCTGGCATTCCTGAAATTGAGCCACCGGGGTGTGTACCTGCACCAGTTAAAAAGAGATTTTCAATGGGGGTTTTGTAGTTAGCTAATTCTGGCAAAGGTCGGAAAAATATCATTTGATCCATAGTCATATCAATATGATAATAATTCCCTTTGTAAGCACCTAGTCTTTCTCCTAATTCTGCTGGACTTTCTACCCTTCTAGCTATAATTGAAGTTTTCAAATTTGGTGAATAAGTTGCTAGCTTGTCTACTACCCTATCTGCAACTTTATTTTTCAATTCATCAGTCCAACCTGTACCTTTTAAACCTGTACCTTCCGCACCTGCAATTTGATAAGGTCCAAAAAATTCAATCCACACTGTATGTTTACCTGGAGGTGCTAAGCTCGGGTCAAGGAAGCTGGGAATGACCACATACATTGATGGGTCAGAATCGGGAATTTCTCCTAATGTACACTTGCTATGAGCCTGTTCTACATGATTCATTGAATCAGCAATTAAGATCGAACCAATGAGACATTCATCTTGATGATAATGGTGGGGAAAATGTAGAGGTTTATCTAACGCTAAATCTATCTTCATGATAGTTTCATTGTTGTTAATGATGCGGCGTTCTAATCTTTCCCATAAATCAGAATCAACTGCATCAATATCACTTTTATCAGTCATTTGTAAAAACAAACGTTGAGCATCAATATTAGAAATTACTCCATATTTAGCTCGATATTCTTGACCACCTATCACCCGCACACCCACAGCTTTTGCATCATCAATTAGAACTTTTTCCACTTGCTGGTCTGTAAGAATTACCCCACCTTTGCTCATGACTAAATTCACCAATGCTTGCACCAATGCACCTGTGCCTCCCCGTGGTCTAGCCATACCGGGATGATGACGCATGGACATCATCATGACACCAATTGCCAGGTTTTTTTGTGAAGGTGGCGCACCGAGTTCTGAAGCTAATCTGGCCAGTGGCGCTTTCAAAAATTCTTCATCAAACCACTCATTGAGAATATCTTCTGCACTATTCAACATGGTACGCACAAAGTCAAAGCTTTTGGATGGAGACCCAACAACTGAAAATAAATCTTTGAGTTTTTGAATGTTGTAGTTACCAAAAATATCTATAATTGATTTTGGTGGGGCATTAAACATGGGAATCATGGCATTAATTGCCCGTTGCCAATAGTCTGTAAATTCAGCATACTTTTTGGCATCTCTTTCGTTATAACGAGCAATTTCTGCACAGGTTTTTTCTAAAGATTTATGAGCTAAGAAATATTTACCATCAGGATGGGGACAGAAAACAACTGGGTCACATTCTAGATATTCTAAACCGTATTTTGTTAGTTCTAATTCTTCAACAACTGGACCCAGATGAATAAATTCATGGTCAATAGCACACAAGTTAAATTTAAAGCCTGGTGCTTTGTCTGGTATACATTCTTCGGTTGTGGCTGCACCTCCAGGAACAGGGCGCTTTTCTAGTAGCAGGACACTATAACCTGCTTTGAGTAAATAAGCAGCACAAACTAAACCATTGTGTCCTGCACCGATAATCACCACATCATATTCTTGCATGAATTTTATTGTCAAATAAACTAGGTTTTAGAGGTGAGAAAATTTTAGCAGATTTGCATCATTCTGTATTTATTAACATTTACTATTTAGTATAGTAAACCTTAATTGTCATAAAGTATAGTTGTATCGCCTCAATAAGTAGGGGTAAGAGAAAAAAAGAAGAAGTTGAGCGTGGAACACAGGGCGTTATAAAATATGAGACATGACGCAAAGAATTTTAGTAAAAGACTTATCACAAACAGAGTTGCTGCAAAGCATTGAGCGAAAAGGAATTGCA
>CAKZGI010000361.1 GCA_936914905.1 uncultured Trichormus sp.
ATAGCCTTAACCACTGTAACACCCATTCGTAGTGATATTATATTACCATAGTAAAATATAGATGTAATAGCTACCTATCAAATGCAAAAGTATTGCATGCATGCATGCCATGTGGCTCGATCTCATCCGTAAGATCGATTCAATCCCGATCGTTGATATACTTTAGCCTCACTATAAATTGAGGCCTCTCCTTCTTGTTGAAACCACTCTTGATCAACACCAGTTGTGAACCCGTTGTACTCTTAAGCCTTGCTCCCTTGAATTCAGAATTCACATAATATAGTAAACCTTTGTAGCATCAAGTATTCCATTACTTAGTCTATTCTTGAGTCGGTTCATGACAGCTTGATCAAGAGTCCCCTCGGAAATCCTAGATCTGCTTAAGAGATTATTCTTATATTAATCTATAGTGCAAACATATCATGGAAGAGACTACTAGCCAAGATTCTTTAGGTACCTTACAACAACAAGTTACGCAAATCGCCCAACTTCTTGTGCAACTACAACTGGAGAATCAACAACTTCGAGAAAGCATAAGTCTTCGTCAACAACCACAGATTGCTCCTCCAACTTCCAAGCTAAAGCTACCAGAGGCGTTTGACGGTACTAGGTCTAAATTACGTGGTTTTTTAAATCAAGTTCGATTAATATTCCAGTTACATCCACATGAATATCCCTCAGAAGAGGCTCGCGTGGGTTTGATTGGTACCTTATTAAAGGGTTCAGCACTTGATTGGTTTTCTCCACTCTTGGAAAAAGATGCTCCTGAGATGCATGATCATGTAGCTTTTATTCTAGAACTAGAATCTTGTTTTGGTGAAACTGATAAACAAAGAATCGCAGTCTCTAAACTTAGGAACATGAGACAAGGTTCGCGCCCTGCCTCTGTGTATGCTTCTGAATTTCGTCGAGTAGCAGTAGATGTTGAATGGGATGATCTTGCCTTACGAGATTGTTTTAGATATGGGTTACGAGATGATGTTAAAGATCTATTGTTGACAATGGAAGATTCAGATTCCTTGGCGGAGATTATAAAGTCGGCCATTCGTTGTGACAATCGTCTCTTTGAACGAAGGCAGGAACGGCGAGCTCGTGATACTAGATCTCCACCGCCAACACAAGTATCTAGTTCACCAAAGACACTTATGGAACAGAATGAAATTGCAACCCCGATGCAAGTAGATCGTTCAACCATCAGAGGACCACTTTCAGCGGCTGAAAAACGACGTCGTATGGAGGAAAGATTGTGTTTGTACTGTGGGGGTCCAAATCATATCGCACGTCTTTGTCCTGTAAAGCGGGGAAACAGGGTCGACCAATCCGAGTAGGAGTCGCTCGTCAATTGGTCCGCGCCTTAGAGACTCCATCCAGTGTTTCTTCCTATGGCTACATTTGTTATAATCGGGTCAGTAAACCAATAATTCTTCAATTACAATTAAGGATAGGATCAAAATGTTGGTCTACATGGGGACAACTTGATACGGGAGCAAATGCATGTTTTATGGATCGCGAATTTGCTCGAGCATCCAACATTCCAACAACAACATTGCAATATGCGGTGGCAGTAGAAGCTGTGGATGGACGCGAACTCTCTTCAGGTCCAGTAACAAATTGTTCAGTGCCTATTGACGTATGTGTTCAAGAAACTCTATGTACAATTTCTTTTAGCCTCATTTCTAGCCCTCATGCACCAATTATTTTAGGGTTACCTTGGTTAGAATTATTAAACCCCAAAATTGATTGGCTATCTAGATCTCTAATATTTCCCACTACACAAGCTCCAAGCCAAGTTCATTTTTCTTCCAATCAAGAAAATCACTCCATCACTACCCAAACTCATGATCATGAAGGTAGTTCGCCTTTCTTAGCTCATTCTTGCCTTTGTCGTGCTCACGTCCCTTGTCATTCTTCTAGTTCTTGTTCAAACAAAGAAATGTTTTCCAATCGCATTACCAATGAAAAATCTATTTTATCATCTCGCGTCAATCAACCATCTAGTTATTCTAGTCATACTTCATGTCCATCAGCTCCCCTTCGAGTCTCTAGCATCTCTTTACAGGAATTCATACAATCTAGCACAAAGAATCCTCAAACAGTTTTTGCTATCCAAATGCATCCCACTATCTCTATTGTGAAAGTGGCTACAATATTGCCAAAGGAATATCAAGATTTTGCTGACGTTTTTGATAAAACAAAGGCTTCTCATCTCCCGGAACATCGTTCCTATGATTGCCCTATAGATCTACTTCCGAACACATCTCCTCCTTTTGGACCAATTTATGGATTATCACCAGCAGAATTGGAGACACTTCGTAACTACATCGAGGAGAATCTTGCATCTGGATTCATCAGGCACTCCCAATCTCCAGCCGGCGCACCCATCTTTTTTGTAAAGAAAAAGGATGATTCTCTACGTCTAGTTGTGGACTATCGCGGCCTCAACAAGATCACAATTCGGAATCGGTATCCTCTACCTCTCATCCCAGAAATGTTGGAACGCCTCCAAGGTGCGCAATATTTTACTAAAATTGATCTTCGTGGTGCATATAATCTTATACGTATTCGAGAAGGCGATGAATGGAAAACTGCATTCCGCACACGGTATGGTCATTTTGAATATACCGTCATGCCCTTTGGACTAACAAATGCTCCAGCAGTTTTTCAGCATATGGCTAATGATGTTTTTAGAGAATTTTTGGATCTTTTTGTTATTATCTATCTTGATGATATTTTGGTCTTCTCTAAGACCTTACTTGATCATCGTTGCCATGTTCGCCAAGTCCTTCAAAAACTTCGGGAACACCATTTGTATGCTAAACTGGAGAAGTGTCAATTTGAAGAAAGAAGTATGGAATTTTTGGGTTATATAATCTCTCATCAAGGGGTGTCCATGGACCCGATGAAGGTCCAAACTATTCTCGAGTGGCAAACTCCTACGTCCTTGCGGGATGTTCAATGTTTCTTAGGGTTCGCCAACTTTTATCGCCATTTTATAAGTGGATATTCAGAACTTATTTTACCACTTATACGGCTCACCCGGAAGGATGTTCGTTTTGAATGGACTATTGATGCTGAATCGGCATTTATCACCTTAAAACATGCCTTTACCAAGGCACCAGTTTTGGTCCATCCAGATCCAACGAAACCTTATTTTGTAGAAACAGATGCATCCGACTTTGCGTTAGCAGGTATTTTATCTCAAGAAGGAGAGGATCATGAGTTACATCCCATCGCTTTTCATTCTCGGAAGTTCAATCCAGCCGAAATTAATTACCCTATACATGACAAGGAATTATTAGCCATTGTGGATTCCTTTTTGGTATGGCGTCGTTTTCTTGAAGGCTGCCCCCATACAGTTACTGTCTTTTCAGATCATCGCAATTTAGAATATTTTCAATCAGCTAGAGTTCTCAATCGCCGACAAGCTCGATGGTACACACAAGTTTTATCACAAATTCCATTTCTCATTCAATTTCGTCCAGGACGCTTACAAGGTCAATCGGATGCCCTTTCACGGCGCTCTTACTTAGCCCCAAAGGTTGGTGAGGCTGCTTTCGACCAACAATCTCAAATTATTTTGGGGCCTGATCGTTTGCGGCTTGCAGCAACAACTTTATACTCCATTCCGCAAGATATGCATCTTCTAGATGAGGTACGAGACTCACTCCTTACTGATGACTTAGCTACGGATGTTATTCATCATTTGAATTCAGTGTCACCGTCCTCCACATCAAGTCGACAAGACTATGATGCTTTTGAAGTTCGAGACGGGCTTTTATATCGACATGGGTTATTGTATATCCCAAAGGGGCGATCACGCCTTCACATTCTACAAACTTGTCATGATTCGGCACTGGCTGGACATTTCGGTGTCATGAAGACAATAGAGCTCATAAGTCGTAATTATTGGTGGCCCTCCCTTCGGAAATCAGTTGCGGCTTTTGTTCAATCTTGTGATACGTGTGCTCGAGCCAAAACTCCACGACATTTGCCATACGGATTGTTACATCCTCTTCCAGTACCCGAAGGACCATGGAAAAGCATCTCAATTGACTTCATTACCGACTTACCTTCTTCCCAAGATCACAATGCCATTCTCGTAGTTGTAGATAGGTTCTCTAAAATGGCGCATTTTATTCCTTGTTCTTCATCCATAACCAGTGAGATTACATCTACACTCTTCATACGAGAGATTTTCCGTCTTCATGGGCTTCCCGATAACATAATTAGTGACCGTGGTCCTCAGTTTATTGCTGGATTTTGGAAACGTCTCCTTGAGCTTCTTCACATTGATAGATCTTTATCATCGGGGCATCATCCTGAAAGCAATGGGCAAACAGAAAGAACCAATCAAACCCTTGAACAATATTTACGTTGCTTTATTAGCTATCAGCAGGATGACTGGGTTGACTGGTTGCCAATGGCCGAGTTTGCCTATAACAATAGTGTCCATTCCTCTACAAAGCAAACTCCATTCTTTACAATTTTTGGCCAACATCCTCGTTGGTCTTTCATACCGGATGTACCTACTTCTATTAATCCTCAAGCAGAACATCGTCTTCAACAACTACAGCAAGTTCACGTTAAAGTTAGGGATCATCTTCAACAAGCTCAAAACAATTTCCAGCGGTTTGCAAACCGATATCGACATCCTACACCCAATTTCCAAATTGGAGACCTAGTGTGGCTTCTACGACAAGATATTGCAACAAAAAGACCATGTGCTAAACTTGATTTTCGCAGGTTAGGGCCCTTTCGCATTATAGCCCGAATCAATGATGTGGCTTATCGGCTGAAATTACCCTCTTCATGCAAACTCCATCCCGTGTTTCATGTATCAGTACTAGAGCCCTACAAGAAGAATACTATACCAGATCGTGCACCACCACCCCCTCCTCCAATCGAGATAGAAGGTGCTGAAGAATTTGAAGTTCGACAGATTTTGGATTCTAAGATCGCACGTCAACGTCTCTACTACTTAGTCGATTGGGAAGGATATGCTCCATGTGATCGTACATGGGAGCCAATGGAAAATTTGGCCAATGCGGCAGAAAAAGTCGCTGAATTTCATGAACGATACCCTCATAAACCCAAGGTATCAGATAGTCTTAAGAGGAGGGTAATGTGATGAGCACACAAGTGGTTAGCATCACATAAGTGGTTATCACACCAAACAAGATTCGAACATGTGACATGGGTGAATAAACTCGATAGCCTTAACCACTGTAACACCCATTCGTAGTGATATTATATTACCATAGTAAA
>CAKZGI010000362.1 GCA_936914905.1 uncultured Trichormus sp.
TTTTGGGTAAAGAGAAACGCGTGAAGCGGGGGATAAAAAATAAACAGTTTTTGGCGGCAATGGATAATAACTATTTAGAAAGAGTTTTAGCTTTAGCCTAAACTAGCTTGTCAATAATTTAGTTAAAGTAGTTACTTATTGTAACTTATTTATAGCTGAATAATTAGCTAATTTATCCTTAGACAAGAGTTATTATACTACATATAAGTTAGTTTACACCTTTGCAAAATAATCCATTTGTTCTGTTTATCTTTCTGTCGATTTTTGCACTTATATAGATGATTTTGAAATCCTTATTAGTTTTTGTTAGGAAATAAGGTATGTTTCCCCTGGGTAATAATGAAAGGTTGTCCTTTATAGTCTGTGACTGAAAACTCTTCTCTCAATAGAATTGAGAGAAGATTAGGCAACTTAGGGAAAATATTTGATAGAAGTTCTTTGATATCTTCAAATTGGCTTATCTTTTTTTAAAAGTTTTAGGGTGGATACTGTAAGAATCCTGACTGGTGATTTTCAGGATTCTTACAGTATCCAAATAATTTTTTTGAGTCGTACCTTTTTCACCACTAAAAATGTATTGACAATCATTAGTATTCTCTCCAACAGATTGATTACCTAATGAATAAGCTGAAAAATCATGAGCGTTTAACCAACAATCTTTCGGAATTATTTTTGTTACTTCTGATTCTAACGACCGATTTTTTTGTACTACTCTGTTTGCAATGAGTAGGTTGTTAGAAACTGTTAATACATAAGGACTATTAGTTGTAATGACAAGTTTGTTGTCATCATTTTGTTTTACCATTAAAGCCAATAATTCAATCAATTGCTGTTGAGCAATGGGAAATAAATTTGCTTCTGGTTTTTCTATTATTCTTAATACTTTTGAACCATCAAGGATATTAATCAATATATCTTGTAAAATCCTTATACATTCCTTCTGTCGTGATGAAGCATTAGAAAGATAAACATAATCCTTTGCTTCATTATCCAATCTGATTTTATCATTACCAGAGGTAACAATATAATATTTCCCTTTTAATATAAAATTCCATTGATTTTGTTTTAATAGATAATTTTCTTCTTATTTAACATGTTATTTTCTTACGAGATGTTAGTTATTCAATATTCCTATATATATTAAAAAACTCTGGTTTTTATAACTTTATGTATAAATTTTAGCATTCGAATTTTATCTATCCTTTGCTCATTACTTCGATAATTAGAATTATAAATATTTTCTTTCTAACTATTTTAAATACTTCCAAATAGATACCTTTCAAGGGAATCAAAGTAATTTACTATTGAGCTTATTAACGAAATTATAAATAATGAATATTTTGCTTACTTCCAAATAACTCATTTAAAACTTTATAAAGCTGTTAAGCATAACTTATTTTGTCTTATTAATTAATGATTCATTATTAGAATTAGAATTTAAATATTCCTGCCTAAGTCTCAGTTTAATACTACTAGCATAGTTTTTAAACTCCTCATCTATAAGATGAGTATATATAATTTTCAGTTCTTGATTTTGTCCTAAAATTAATTTTATATATTTATCTTTCTCAAAACTATATTAGACCTCTTGGAAAATTGTGTCTGTGGTATGATAGAGAACTTTATATCTTATGTATTTTTGGTGTTCTTTGCACTCGCTAATTCAAACATAACCGTGTAACTCTAACTTTTGGCTAAAATAAAGATAACCCTATTTTATAAAAGAAAATTAATTCTGCAAGAGGTCTATTTTATAGATTTATCTTCCTCAAAACTATAATAAAACACTATTTCAAAATCATGTAAGTGATTGGTAGGACTAGAAAACTTATAAAATTTTTGTCGAATAGGAGATAACATATCAGAACCAATATCCAGATATTTCTGTTTATCGCGGTAAATTTGACTAAATAAATCATCCTTTAGTATTTTAAAGAAGTAGATGAGTTTAGCAATAGTGCTTTTATCACTGGCTTGTTCACCAATCAAAACTAAGATTTTCTTGACTTCAATCTCTGAATTTCGAATTCCACCGAAGTTTTTGATAATAATTTTCTGCATAATTAAAGCTCTTTTTTATGTAAGCATACAGCTATCGGCAGTCAGGTATTTCAGGCTAACGCCAAAAATACCTATTTGATAATTAAGCAATTTCTCAAATATTCTGACTCCTGACTCCTGAATTCTTACTTTTTTATATTCTACAATTAATTTTTTTATGTTACCCATCGCTGACTTGTTTATCAAGGGAAATCACCTAAGCAAGACAAGCCAGCAGTTCTGGATACATTTATTTACCTCTTAAAAATTACGGAATAGCAACCGATCGCAAGATCCGATCAACTATAGTTTTAGCATTCCTTCCACCTTTAGGAATCACGCGATGACAAATAACATGAGGTGCAAGAAACTTCACATCATCGTGAATAGCATAATCTCATCCTAAAATAAAAGCCAATGCTTGGGTCACTTTTTATAATGCCACCGTACCACGTGGACTCACACCAAGAGTAATTTCCTCATCCTGTCTGGTTGTCCGCACCAATTCTAAGATGTATTGTTGCAAGGAAGTTTCTACTTTTACCTTTGAGCAGAGTTGGCATAACTCAGCCACCTCATCCAAAGTAATACAAGGCGGCAAATCAGCTAATTGAATACCATGATCTAGATTTTGCAGCATTTGTAATTCATATGACTCCGAAGAATAACCCAAACTCAAAGACAGCATAAATCGATCCATCTGTGCTTCTGGTAAAGGAAACGTCCCTTAGTACTCAATGGGGTTTTGAGTAGCAATCACAAAAAAGGGCTGAGGAATAGTATGGGATACACCATCAACCGTCACCTGACGTTCTTCCATTACTTCCAGCAAAGTTGACTGGGTGCGGGGAGTAGCACGGTTAATTTCATCAGCTAGTAGGGCGTTAGCAAATACTGGCCCCGGAATAAAGCTAAATTCACCGCGCTTTTAGAATTCCAAATATTTGTGCCTGTAATGGTCAGTGGGGAGTAAATCGGGGGTACATTGTAGCTGCTGAAATCTGCCATCTACAGAACGTGCTAAAGATTTGGCCAGGAGGGTTTTACCAACTCCTGGTACATCTTCTAAAAAAGTGTGACCACCACCAAGTAAAGCAACTACCACCAAGCGAATGGCTTCATGTTTACCAACAATGGTACGAGCCAGATTTTGTGTTAAAACGTCGATTTTTTCTCTCATGCTGGGGATTGGGGACTCGGGAAGATAAGGGAGATGGCGGACATGGGGAAGTAATTTTCCTAATGCCCAATGCCCAATCACCAATATATACAGTGTTCCCTAGTAATTGTCCAAATTCAGTATGATGCTAAAATTTCTCTGGCTACAGTACAGTCCAGTTGAATTTGGGTTTTTAGGGCTTCTAGGGAAGGAAATTTTTGTTCAGGGCGCAAAAATTTTACTAGCTGAACAACTAGTTCTTTACTATATAAATCATCAGACCAATCAAACAGATGTACTTCTACAGCAAAATGAGTAGCATTAACGGTGGGGCGGTTGCCGATATTCATTACTCCTAAGTTCTCAGTAGGAGACACTTCTGGGTTTTGGCTGTGGATAAGAACCCGTACTGCGTAAACTCCTTGATGGGGTAAAAATTTACCTTTTGGTAGTTGCAGGTTTGCGGTGGGAAAGCCAATGGTTCTACCTAATTTTTGACCTGGTATCACTACACCCGTTAGGGTATAGGGTCTTCCTAGTAGGCGGTTTGCTTTTTCTATATCCCCTGCTTCCAAACTTTGACGAATTAATGAAGTGCTAATCCGATTATCCTCCGTCAGTGTGGTGTTGATGTCACTGCTATTTCTGGACAATTCATCTGTATCAGTTTTTATGGGAACTATGGTGACAGGTATATTGAATTTGGCGGCGAGAGTTTGCAAATCTTTGGCTGTACCTGTGCGCTTTTTGCCAAAACAGAAATCTTCTCCCACACTGATTTGTTGACATTGTAGTTGTTGGACAAGTATTTTTGCTACGAAATCTTGGGGTGAGAGGGCAGATAGCTCTTTATCGAAGGGTAATAATACTAGTTGTTCTACCCCAAGCGATCGCAATTGTTCAACTTTTTCATCAAGTGGTGTCAATAAAGCACGGGGTTGTCCTGTAAAAAACTCCTGTGGATGAGGATCAAAGGTGACAACTGTCGAGTGTATTCGCTTTTTTTGTGATTCTAGGGGTGTTACATTCGCGGTTGGAAAGGTTGATTTTTCTGCTAATTTCTCTCCTCCCCATCTTTCTTTATCCTGGGCCCAGGGCAAAATTGGTTTAATTACCCTTTGATGACCAATATGAACACCATCAAATTTGCCAAGAGCAACAGCAGTTGGTGTTAGTATTCCTTCAGTTGAAGAAGCAACCCACACGGAACACCCATTTTGAAAAAAATTTAGCACGTGGATTCTGCAATTTTAGGTTTATTCTAGCTGTCAGCAACAAGCTCTGTCACCTCTATTTTTGCTGGGGAGAGTTACCTACCCCCCAAAAATCCCTCGTCTGAATTCTGGATACTTACTTGCCAATTGGCAATAGAGACGGCCAAAAATTTACAAAGGAGTCTGTGTCTGGCTTTCCATAGTTTTAAGATTTAGGAGAGAGCCAAGGAAAGAATCAGGGTTGGGAATAGTAACTGATAGGAACTATCCATGAAGATTTTGATAACTAATTCATAACTGACCTCATATTCATAACATTGATGAAATGGGCAAAAATAATGAACCAATTCTTAATGTGACTAAACCACAAATAGAAAGGATTAGTTGTTCGTAAATTCGGGAATTCAGGGGAAATCTCTGTTGAGCTACCTGGAATATCTTTACAAGTCTAATGACGTGTTCAAAAAAAATACCCTTGCTGGAAAGCTCTTTATTTCGTGCCTTTTGTTCTTAGGCTAATTCTCCTTTTCGTAGCTTCTTATAAGGTCTGCTAGTATTCTTTCCTCCTTGATATGCTTTATCTCCCTGGTAAGATGACAAACTGATTTTTAAATATGTGCTGCTTGTTCTTACCTGAAAAATACTTCCTTTGCTCCTGATTATCTGAAGGCCTTGCTCGTGGCTGTTCCATGCTCTTCACTATTAAGTGAAAATCCGTCAATAGTTCTATCGCAATCGCATAATCGCTATCATATTTTTATACCTGTTCAAGGAGACTAGTAGGCAGAACATTTCCTAATGTCTCTAGCCAGTAATGAAATGTGTCCTTTGCTTCCGTTTTG
>CAKZGI010000363.1 GCA_936914905.1 uncultured Trichormus sp.
TTTCACATCTTGGTGGAGAAGACGGGCCAAGCAACCCCAACTCACGACCCCAACAACACACGCCACGATGCAACACGACAACAACGGCGGCAACGCAAACTCGATGAATCCGGAATTCCCACAACACAATCACGAACATCAGCCCACATCGCCAGTCGACCAACTGGTTCAAGCCCTGTCCAACATCATTTTACAAGTTAACCATACTAACCAAGCCATGTTGTCATTTCTTTCAGCACGATCCGAGCCACAACAAAATCTCCCGGACCCTCGAGTTCGCCCAAAATCATTCTCCGGCCTACCATCGGAAGACGTCCTCTCTTGGCTGGATCATTTCGAAATGGTGGCCAGTTACCACCAGTGGCCACACCCCCGGAAGGCGATGGAGATGAAGACACTCCTCGAGAATATCGCAGCGACATGGCTCGTACAACAACCCGAAGAGACACGCAACGACTGGGATCTGTTGCGGGCAGCCATGATTCGTAATTTTGCTCATCAAGACTCCCGCCAGACGGCCCTACAACAACTTGAATCAATTGCCCAACAACCACGCGAACCCATCACCCAGTTCGCGGTTCGGTTTGTGCAGATCCTACGCCGGGCGGACGCCAACATGTCGGAAGACATGAAGTTGTTTTTCTTCTGGCCGCGAATACGACATGACCTCCGCCGCCGTGTACGCGATCAAGGCCCGACGACACTACACGAAGCCATCCTCACCGCCCAACGCATCGAAGCTGCAGACGCGCACGACATGCACACACCAGGTAATCTCAGTCATGATCATACTAACACTATGCCAGCCGCCACTCCCATGGACATCGACGTCCAGAACGCGCAATTACGCGCCAAGCGTGCATTGCCCGAGCGAGATAGCCAGGGACGCCCCAAATGTTTCTACTGCAACAACTATGGCCACATTCGGCGTCACTGCCGAAAGTGGCAAAATCAACAACAGAAGCAGAACGTCCAATTAGCCGACGCTGCCTCCCTCTCCGAGCTCCCGGAAAACTAATGCGCGGGGTGCCGCAGGGAGAGCCGCCCCCGCACGTCCACGTCTCCACATCATCAACTTCTCCCGTTTCTCCCACGATCAAGCCGCCCCCACACGTCCACGCCTCCACGTCATCAACGTCACCCGTTTGTACCGCAATCGCCCGCCTCCATCACACGACCCAAGAAGTTCTCCTCGACTCCGGCAGCAGCATCTCTTCCATCAGCGCAGATTTAGTCACCCGATTACAACTTCCCACGAGCCACGCACCGCCCATTAAAATCCTCTTCGGCGACCAACAACGGGTGTACCACTCACATACGCAAGTCATGTGCATGCTCACCATCAGTTCCGCCCAGATCCACCATCGTTTCTACGTCCTCCCGCGCCAGTTGTTCCCAATAACCCTGGGATGTGATTGGTTCCTCCATAGTCGAGCATGTCTCGATTTCTCCTCACAACAGCTCATCCTCCCCAATCACCTTCCGATCGCGCTCTTCACTAGTCCGCGGGATACCACCCACATCAGCAACACACAATACCTGATATCGCCGGCAGAGCGCATCATCGACATCCGACGGCTCCTCGCCACCTTTCCCTCGTTGTCTACACCACCTGCAAAACCTCCCTCGGTCCGTTTTCCGATTCACCACACAATTCCTACAGGCAACGCCCGCCCCATCAACGCAGCTCCCCGACGTCGCTCGCCTCTCGACCACGAGCGCATCGACAACGCCGTCAAAACTATGCTCCAACAGGGGATTATCACACCTTCCAAGAGTGAGTGGATCTCGGAGCCACACATGGTCAAGAAAGGGGATGGCTCTTACCGCTTTTGTGTCGACTTCCGACAACTGAACCATGTCACCACCCATGACCGATATCCTCTCCCTCGTATCGACGACCTCCTCGACCAGCTCGGAAAATCAAAGTACTTCACATCCCTCGATCTGGCCTCGGGATATTGGCAGATCCCTATGAACCCTCAAGATGCCCACAAAACTGCATTCCGCACTAGGAAAGGCATTTTTCAGTTCACACGGATGCCCTTCGGCCTATCCGATGCTGGGAGCACATTCCAGCGAATGGCTAACGCCATCTTCGATGATCTCATCACCCGCCGCGTCGTCATCGTCTATCTAGACGATATTCTGGTACATACAAGCACTTGGGCGGAACACCTTCAAGTCCTTCGGGAGGTCCTAACTTGTGTTCAACGCTATCGATTGCAGCTGCAATGGAAGAAGTGTCGATGGGGTAGTACGTGCCTCCGCTTCCTTGGGTACGTCATCTCCTCCGACGGAATACAAATGGACCCGGAGAAGACGGAAGCAGTCCAAAAATTCCCACGCCCCACCACAGTCAAGCAGCTTCAACGCTTCCTCGGCCTCCTCACGTTCTCTCTCCGCTTCATCCCACGGCTAGCCGACCTGTCAGCCCCACTACGCGCGCTCCTACAAAAAGACGCACCCTTCCTATGGACCGAAGCCTGCGAATCCAGCTTCCTGCAGCTCAAGCGAACACTCCAAGCCTCTGACCTCCTGGCCCACCCTGATTTCACGAAACCTTTCCATCTGCAGACGGATGCCTCCAATGTCGGCCTTGGTGCGGTCCTGCTCCAATCCGACGACAACGACCAACTCCGCCCGATTGCCTACATCAGTCGGTCACTTACCAAAGCCGAGCAAAATTACTCGACAACTGAAAAAGAGTTCCTCGCCATCGTCTGGGCATTCCATCGTTTCCACCCATACCTACATGGATCAAATACATCAGTCGAAACCGACCATCAGCCATTGCTCTCCCTCATAAAGAAGGCTCATCCACCTGGTCGCTTACTTCGTTGGGCTTTGGCGCTACAGGATTACACATTCACACTGCGCTATCGCCATGGTTCACAGAACATCGTCGCCGATGGATTATCCCGCATATCCTTTCAGGCGAACCAGATCGCCTCTACCACAATCGATTTCCCCATATCCTCGTCCCAAATGGCCAACATGCAACAACACGACAAAAAAATCCAAGATATCTGCCACCGCCTACGAGCCGACCCCACATCATCCCTCACCAAGCAGTTCATGATCCAGGATAATGTCCTGCTTTTTTGTCAAGTAGGCAAAGAACCCCGGGTCTACGTGCCTGAGCAGCTGCGCCTGTCTTACCTTCGTTTCTTCCACGATCACCCGTTGTCCGGCCACTTGGGTTTTCATAAGGTGCTCGACAAAATTCGTTGCAAATTCTATTGGCCTGGGCTACGCCACGAGGTCGCCTCCTACATCAAAGCATGCAACTTATGTCAGGCCATCAAATCACCTCAAGTGGCTCAAGGCCTCTTACATCCGATACAAGTTCAAGCTCCATTTGAAGTCGTCGGATGGGACATTATGGGCCCCTTTCCCGAGTCACAAGAAGGGAACAAATTCATCCTCGTCATCACCGAGTACTTGACGCGATGGGCTGAGACGGCCGCTATCCCAGATGCAAAGGCTATGACCATCGCCTCCAAACTATTGGACAAAATCATCTTCCCCCACGGTTGCCCACTCCAAATCTTGTCCGATCGAGGACCCCAGTTCAACAGTGAGCTCCTACGCCTCGTTTCTACACAATTAGGAATCCAACAATTATTCACGTCACCCTACCATCCGCAGACGAATGGATTAACGGAGCGCCTCAATCGAACCTTAAAACAACAAATCTCGGCCTACATCGATCCGCTGCACTCAACCTGGGACCGGATCTTGCCCTTCGTTACGCATGCCTACAACACAACTGTACAAGCCTCCACCCGCATTAGCCCATTTCGGGCCCTTTACGGAAGGGACCCGCGCTTACCACCCGAAGTGGCAGTCCCGCGACCAACCACACGACTCCACGCTGACGCAGTGTCCTGGTGGTCCCACCTGCAACAACTCCAGCCCCTCCTCCGCAAAGCCATCACGAGCAACCTACACCAGGCACAGCTACGCCAAAAACGACAACACGATGTAGGTCGAGCCGACCATCAATACCACGTCGGCGACAAAGTCCTCGTCTACTTTCCCATCCGTCGTCGCGGTCTCAGCGAGTCACTCATGCACCGATGGATCGGTCCCTTCGAAGTTCAAAAGCAGATACGCGACACTACATACTTGCTCCGCCGCGCCTCCAACAACCGCTCTACCTTTGCCCACCAGTCTCGCATGAAGCCCTTCCATGAGCTACCACCGCCCCCGCTCATGCCTACACCCACGCCCACGCCCACGCCCACGCCCGTGTCATCTCCCCGTCTACAACCGTCGTCCATCACCGCACAGTAACTTTTTTTTACAAGGGGGAATTGTGGCGGTCACATGGACCACACCCAAATTAGGCCCCTACCAAGCCCCATGCACCACACCCAAATAAGGCCCCTACCAAGCCCCTATAATTAGAAGAGCTAATTGGAGCGGGAGAACACCCTCCATGCTACGAGTAGCCTATAAAATGTAACTTAGAAGATAAATGAAGGCAAGCTATTCTTGAGAGCATTTCACATCTTGAGCATTTCACAATATGCCTCGAGTTGCTCAAAGAGAAAATAATTCTATAATTGTCATCTTATGTATGGCATAACACAAATTGTGGTACCCCTTGTCTTTACCTCACTCCCTACTTGTTGAGCAATAATTTGGTTACTTCAATATATATTTTTGAAATAGGGTTAATGATAAAGCGTAGTAAAGGGTAACCTTGCTTAACCCCAATTGTGCAATTAAGGTATTAAGACAAACCTTTTGGACATTATAGATGCATCACGTCATCTTATCAAGAACCTTTAAGCTTTTTAGTCTAGCAATAATCTCCTTAGGAGCTGTGTCAAAAGACTTGCAAGATCTACATTATGGGATTTTGCTTGGTCAATTTGACCCTAACTGTGATCATATGACAGAAAGCTTATCTAAAACCAGCTTGCTTGGATGCTTGTATTCTAGATATTTCCATATATAGCCACTCAACTTTGTTTCTATCCATATATATTCTAGAGTTTAGTTAGTATATGCCAATCATAATAGTCATGCATGTGTTCGAAATCCATTGAATCTCCTTTGTGTGTGAAGCTCTTGTGTTTATAGTCCATTATACAGAGAAACCTTCGATAATAGCACGATGAAAGAGGTTAGTTAGAAGTGGGGCTAGGTTATCTTGTACATATATGGCCTTTATGACAGTCGAAGTGGCGACCGAACATCGGCGCACATGATTTCCCACTCCCGGTCCTGTACCTATGTTCTTGTGGGGATTGCAAATGGTCTCTCCCATTCTTGGTTTCGTTAGGGATCAATCTAG
>CAKZGI010000364.1 GCA_936914905.1 uncultured Trichormus sp.
ATTCCACAACAGGACCTAGTTTACCAGCTCCACCATCTCAGCCATCTTTTCCTCCTAGAGCACTACCAGGTTCAACCACCTCGGCCCTAGCACGCATGTCTCCGGCTCCTCTCGTTCCAACCCGACCATGCGCCAGGTTTCCCGAGCCAACCGAACTTGTCCATTGAGGTGCTACGCTTCCAGGAGCCAGGGCGCCAAGCAACACCGAACCCCACAACGAGCAACACAGCAGCACGCCGACCAAGCCCTCCCTTCCCGACACCAGAAGAGTTGGAACCAATCTGCCCTCTCGTCCCAGAAGGACCCCCACCATCCCCATCCCCACTTCCATTATCACCCACGCACGAGGAACGCAGCCCCCATCGCCAGCCTTTTCATCCAACAAGAGTCGTCTCATGATCAATGGGACGTATGCCGAGAACTGTTCGACCAATTCCAAGACACTTTTCTACTTCTGCACGACATACGCGATTCATGGGAGGAATCAAAACCTGCCCTGCCCCCCGCATGGCTTCAAGTGAGGTAGCCGCTGCGCAAGAATGTTCATGCATCTTGGAGTCCAAACTGGCCACGGCTTTGGAGACCACATGTGAGCTGCGCCCACAACTGTAAGATTGAGATTGAGCGCTCCAACATTGACCACAAGATTTGCACCTTCATCAGGTGTCATGAACTCGACCTCGAGAGCGTGCACTCCACATACGTCGTGCAAGCAGTAGAGCACGAGGGTTTTGGGTCCATGCTGCTTCGACTCCAAGAAGAAACGGTACTCACCAACCAAGTCCATGCAGAGGAGCTAGCATATCTGCAAAAGACCATCATGAACCTGCGTGCACGGCTAGCAGACACCGCCTCCCACCAGGTACATGGCTCTGTGAGCAAATGGAAGCGCCCATGGAGACCGCGATGTTCGAAATCACCACACCCCGTTCCAACTGAACCGCGTTTGGCACGTTGTAATATAGTCATTTCTTTTTGGTCGTGTGCTTTCTTTTTCATTCTTTTGTTTCCCTGCTCCTACTTCTCTCAAAGCACTGTAACATTCGACGAGATTATGCTCTGTCCCATCAAGCATGCCAGTCTTAATGGCCGTGTAGTATGGACACAGCTTTACCCTAAGTATGTTGTATAAATTAAGTAACGAGCAATGAAAAGGTACTAGTTTTTTGCGTTACGATCGTGTACAATAGGGTCTCTCTCTTTTCCCCTCTCCCTCTCCACCTCTTATGGCATCTGCGCCTCCCTCCTCCTTGTTCCTCTCACCCTCCAAGCTATGGCATTGTGTTCGATAGGCTTAGAGACTCCCTTCAGGCCTTCATGGCCAATAGTTCCTGTCGACTCGGGTTCCCGTAACGGGGTCAATTATCATTGTTGTGGACATCCTGTGGAGCACGTTTGTTGTTTTGATATTGGGGTCGTAGGGCCCATATTGCTTCTATGGCCTGGACCGGGGGTCCATTCCACCGTGCCAACAGATTCCACTTGCAATTAGCCGTACTATGAGCTTTGAACTAGCACAATGCACACTTTGTGTGCATTTGACATTAGCATGTCCAAACTGGAGGCAGAGGGTACATTGAATGGTTTTCTGGAACTCTGTTTCTTCTCGACTTGTTTATGAGCAGCTACTCGTGAGTCCTTGGAACAGTGCTAAGCCGGTGCCTATATTTTGATGGTCCAAATTTAGTGTGCAGTTTACTACTTCCCATAGTGGCACTATTGAGAATTCCAAAATCGTGAATGAGGACTTGAGAGGCACTTTGAGAGCCTTCAGGAACTGTTTCTGGATATCCTCTGTCGGTGCTGTATCCAGCGAGCCTTGGACCGCTTGGGACCGATTCTGCTACTGATTCCATCGGATGTTCCTTTAGGGAGTAACACTCCCGAAGTACTTCTGTGGGGTCGAGCTTGACTTGGAACAATTCCTCGAACTTTGCTGCGAGGCCATCAAATGTTTTTAATGATGCAGTATCCTATAGCGCATACGATCGTGAAGCATGACCCTCTAGGGACATCTCGAATTCAACAATCTTGGATTTCTCCACACTTGCTGCGCTTAGTCCTTGAATTCCGTGGTTCATGGCCCAAATGGACCGGAACTGCTTCATGTGCGACCTTGTGTCGGGGTGATTTGAGTATTTAGGGTATGGGTACGGCATGTCTTCTTCTCCGGTCTGTACTCTGAGATTACCTCCAACGTATCCTGGTCCTCCCACATCCTGTAGCCCTGGGTGAGTGACTGTTCTTGTAGTGGCTACATTGTAACTAGGTGGGTTAGCTATGTTGTGTCTACTTCGGTGACTGAGTTCCTCCTTTAAGTCACCAGATCCTAATGTTACGGAACGCATGGTCTGCAAGACTTCCTCTGCGACCGTCTTCATAGAAACTTTGCATCGTGAAGCAAAGTTTCTATGAAGCTTCTCCTTTAGTTCAGTGATCATTTCTCTATCCTTTACCGCGATGAGCACATCATCCACATACATTATAAGGTATATTCGGGACTATTTTTTTGCGCGTTTCAGGTACAGCTATAGATTGGAGTTATTTTTAGTGATATCCTAGTTGCTGTATATGAGAGTCGAACTTTTTGTACCACATTCACGGCGTTTTGTTGGGATAAATGTCCCACGCTCACCCTAGTGAAAAAGTGTCCACGTGTGAAACAGAAGGTTGGGCGTGCGTGTATGAAATGTGTTGTCCCACATTCAACCCTAGCGCACCCGTTCATCTATAAGTAGAGGACACACACCTCAATAAAAGAAGCATCTTGTTCATTTGTTCTTTATGTGCACTTTTTATTTAACGTGCTCTGTACTTGCACACTCACGTGAGACACACATCCCTAGACCGTACTGGACCTACATACATTAGTCGGAACTCCTCACGGACTAACAACTAACGACTCACGTTCACGGCTCGAGACTCGTGACCTATCCCTTACTTAAGCTTAACGATCCACACTTCCAATCCAATTACGTAATACATGACTATCGTGACTTATGAGGAGATCTTCCGTAAGTTCGACGCAAGTGCACTATGTCCACTATGGATAAGCCGATCCTTAGGAAGACTATGTAGCAGTAATGGAAGACGATGATGCAAGATGTGCTAGTCCAGAGACGTAAGGTCGAGGCCATTCGACACGCCCAAGTTCCTACTGAGAAGACCCCGGATGAATGGAGATCCGGGGATGAACTTGCCTGATCGACAATCCAAATGCATTTAGTGGAGAAAGTATACTTCAGCATGTAAAAGGAGAAGACCGCGTACGAGCTCTTGGAAAAGTTGCAAGCTTTATACGAGAAGAAGCCAAGCTCCTCGAAACTCATCCTAATTTGATAGTTGTTCAACATCCAAATGAAGGACACAAAGTAATCAATTACTCACGTCAACACGTTTAACTGCATCCTGATGGAACTTGCCTCCCAGAAACTTAACTTCAACGAAAAGTAAAGGTGCTCGTGCTATTTTCAAGTCTACCGACGAGAAGGGGTTGTCTTCTGCACCACCATTACTAACAGGTCATCGACTCTAACGTTAGATGATACGGTATGACAAGTCATATCAGAGGAACTCTAGAGAATGTCTATGGGAATCTCTGTAGAGGATACTGCAGAAGCGCAGTACCCCGAAGAGACTTCGACATCCAGAAGAGCATGGAACCATACCCGTCGCAGACGAGCCAACTCAAGGTCGAGACACAAAAGTTTGAATTCCTACTGCACGTACTACAAGAAGAGTGGACACCAAACCACGGATTGTTGGTCCCTGGCACGGAAGAACAAAGGGAAGAAGCTGGACCGAAATGCAAGCTCTTCCGGATCCAAGCAATAGAGGTCCGAAATAAACCTCGTTGCCAAATCACTCGGAGAGGTACTCTCGTTAGATGGGTCTACTACCGGCGAGATCCTGTGCAGTGCGGAAGGCGGACACACGTGGTTGCTGGATTCCAGAGCCACATTTGATGTGACACTGAACCATGAGTGGTGTATGAACTACTTCCAGAGTGCCAGTTTAGTAGGACAAGGAAATGCATAGGAGTTCCAAATATACGGAGTCAGAACCATCCCACTCCGGTTACCTAACGGTAATGAAATCACCCCGTAGCAACTACGGCCTCAAGCGAAGCCCATCTCCATCGGCATGCTTGCGGACCTTGGGTACATCATGACGCTGAATGAGTCAACATTGGCAAATATCGAAAGGCAAAAAGCACATTGGCCGCGGGATTAAATACAACAACTTCTACCCACTCACGGTGATTGGACAAGAGGGATCACTGAACGTGGTAGGGATGTCGAACTCATGGCTATGGCATGGACGCCTAGCCCACATGTCACGCACGGGACTACGGAGGCTGACGGCACTCGGCTACATCCCCGATCTTCAACACATGGAGTCTGACTTCTACGAATACTGCCAATACAAAGAGCAGATCCGTAGTACACACTAGACTCATTACGAGACTGTACGCGAACCCCTAGGGCTGATACATACGGACCTCTGTGGTTCGATGCCCAGTACTTCATCATGTTCGTTGATGACACTATACGGCGATTCTGAGCATACCCGCTCAAGACAAAGGATGAAAAGCTTAGTACGTTCATCCGGTGGTGTACCGAGGTAAAACTATAATCCAGAAGAAAAGTAAGGATCTCACTTTCCCACAACAGAGGTGAATATACCTCCGGGTCCTTCACGAAGTACGTGTCAGAAAAAGGAATATGACACCAAAGGTCAACCCCGTACACGCCCATGAAGAATGGAGTGGTGAGCAAATGAACCGGATGATCCAGGAGCGAGTAATGGCAATGCTACAACATGCCAAGCTGAAGACGGAGTTATGGGCAGAGGCACTGCAAACCGTAGTGTACGTAATAAATATGGCCCCATCCAGGGCTGTAGGTCTACAAGTACCACAGGCACTATGGTTCTGGAAAACACCACGGTACGACCGACTACGTATTTTCATATGCGAGGCGTGAGTGTTTGAATTGAAAGGGAATCGGCAAAAACTGGCACCCCGATCCACGAAATGCATTTTTCTTGGATACGGCAACGATGCACAATTCGGATATTGACTCTAGGATCCGTAACTACAACAGCTTGTACAGAGAATTGATGTAGTCTTCAAGGAAGATACGATCTACACGGACAAGGTACGGCCCAAAACGGGAAAACAGGTCAGCTTTGACCTAACACTGTTATCTAGGTCCTTGTGGAGTTACTCCGTGAACCGTTATTGACCGCCGTGCCGTGGTACCGGAATGGATATGTCGCTGCGTTACACCTATAGCCTGCACACAATTCGTTACTAAACAAAGCTTTCACGTTATCGTAGCTACTACCCACGTATGAATAAGA
>CAKZGI010000365.1 GCA_936914905.1 uncultured Trichormus sp.
CCGAGAAAAGTATCCTTTCATTAGTTATAGAATAAGTTTTACAGATCAATCTTAGCCATAAGGCTAAACAAACATCTTACATATCATAACATTTGTAAGTCAAGGCTTGTTTACAAAGCACAAACCTCAAGGACCTCGTTTTACAATTACTAGATCCGTACGTCAAGGCTATCCTCTAGCACCCTTTCTATACTTATTCTTTGCAGAAGCATTCCATATGTATTTATACTCACAGTTGCTGGGTTTGCGAGGATTGTCAGTTCCTCTTTCACTTCAAGATCTACTAGATGTAGAGTTAGCTGATGACACTGCCCTATATTTAGATGGGACTGAGCATACAATGCAATGTGCGGAAAAGGCTATCTCTACATTTTGCAATGCTGCAAGTGCAAAAATTAATTGGAACAAGTCTAAGGCTTTTTGGGTAAATTCGGATTCTTCCACTTATCCTCACTGGAAACCTCATGTGGATTTTCAATGGGTTCTCAGAGGCTGCGCAGTCAGATACTTGGGATGCCAGGTTGGTATAGATATCTTTGCAGAATTACAAATTGCTCCTTTACTTTTGTTACTTAGGAAGAAAATTGCCTTTTGGAGTACAAAAAAGCTGTCCTTGGCAGGGAGGGTGATTATAGTGAACCAAGTTTTATTGGCAACAACATGGTATATTGCCTCTTGTTGGATTTTTGCTAAGTCAGCTATAGATCAAATTAGACGACTTGTAAGGAATTTTTTGTGGTATGGAAAAGAGGGGGAACGATGTTGTGCCAAGGTCGCTTGGGATGTGATTATACGACCAACTTCAAAAGGTGGCCTAGGGATCATTGATCCAATGGACCAAAGTCGTGCCTTACTAACAAAATTGATTGTAAGAGGCTTAACTCCTGGAGCAGAAGTATGGAAGCTATTGTTGGCAAATCGTTTTCAGGACTGTACCCCTCGTGAAGGGCAGCCATGGAAGCCAACTTGTAGATGGTTAATCACTCCCAATCCTTATTTTGCGGCTACAAAGGGCTTGCGGGATAAATTTTTTCTTGGGGTTTTTAAAGCGTGGAAACGAATACGATGTTACTTAATGGAGAAGCCTTTTAAGTGCCTAGAGGAGCTATTAAGACAACCAATTTTATGGAATCCACTCTTTACCTCTGCAAATGGAGAAATGTTGGGGTCTAGAACCCATCTTGCTTGGGGCAAGATGGAACATGGGCCAGCTAAGTCAATAGAAACTTGGAGGAATTTTTGTAATATTGAATTGTTAGAGCATAGGAGAATATTATCTACTATGCGTGGTGGGCAATTGATGTTTGAGCATATACATGAAATTTTGCAATGTGCTGATTATCAATTTCCGAATAGCGAACCTTCGGTATGGGTTGGGTTTTTTTCGGCGCTTGGTATAATTCTAGGTGTAAGGGGATACTTAACAGATGATACCTTTCTCTCATATGATGTTGATGATGATGGTCGATTAAGAAGGGTCTCAAATGACTCCCCTGTATTGGCTTTAGCTACTCCCCTTAAGGTACGTATCATTTCCTATGACAACTCTGTGTGGCAAATTGATCCTCCCCCTGATGCCGTTCGCCAACATTGGTCATTGTGGGCTTTTGAGAAGAAGCCTTTGCAAAGACTTCAATGGGATCCCGGTGGGTATGAATGGAGGGATCCAGATAACATGAAACTATACTCTTTTTTCCAATATTCCGTTAGCATTGGCCGTCGTATACTGTCTAAGGAACATGAAAAACTGCCAGCTGCATGCAACAAATGGAAGTATTTTGGTCTCTCAGACGACTTCTTAAGTAGCTTTTGGAGAGCTTTATGGAATAGGCATCAAGCAAGGAAAATAGTTCTCTTTCAATGGTTATTGGTGCACAATGCCCTTCCAGTTGGGTCGTGGTCTCATCGTGTAGGTCATGCTCAAGATTGTTTAATGTGTGGTGATGATGAGACACAAAAGCACTGCTTGTGGCAATGCACGGTGGCCCAAGATATATGGTTGCGTATTGCTAGAATCCTAATTTACTGGAAATTTTCTGGGACTATTACATGGGGACAGGCAGCGTGGTCCTCTATGAGTAGGGAGGCCTTTTATTACGATATCTCTAGTGATATGTATGCTATTCATATCAACACTACTGGTGCATCTAAGATACAGTTTAAGGATGTGGATTATCGAGGATTTCGAAAGGAGATTAAACCAATTTGGGACCTTTTGAGCTCCTCTATATTGTGGCATATATGGAAAGTTAGATGCCAAAAGGTGTTTCAAGTTATAATGGCCATATGGGTTGAATTAGTTTTTATTTGTTAGCCGGACACCCTTGAGTGTGAAATGGAGTGTATAGAGTGTAGTGTTAGGAAGGCCAACGGTCGCAGCGGTAGTACGCTA
>CAKZGI010000366.1 GCA_936914905.1 uncultured Trichormus sp.
CGAAATGACACTACCCTAGACCATGGTGTTCGGGCTATTAAACAACCACAAACAATAGTTTCCTCGGAGCAAGGTAAAAACATACGGCCACAACATCTTGAAGGGGTTATTGGCTCTACCGAGGGAGTGGGCGATTCGTCTCAACTAGTTACGGGACAAAGATGGTCCGATCAAGTAGAACAAGAAGAGGAGGAACTCGTCCAACACTCGCAAGGACATACTCGGGACAAACTGGAGGAATTAATGGAATTATTATGTCAAAGCATGGACAAACGAGGTGAGAATCGATTTGGGAATCTTCGTCCAATTCCTCCAAAAGCTTACATGGGCACTAGAAATTCATTGGTACTAAATAGGTGGCTTCGCGAGTGTTCAAATTTTTTGGTTCAAAGCAAAGTTCAATTAGAAGAATGGGTGATCGTAGCGGCGACGTTTTTGGACGGCCCTGCAGCTCATTGGTATTTGTCTAATGAAGAACTCTATGCCAATTATACATGGGGAGCCTTTAAGGAGAGTATGCGTCACTATTTCATTCCCCAAAACGAACAATTAACAGTCATGGATGAATGGAGAAATATTCGTCAAGGTGACTCTCTTATGTCTAATTATATTGATAAATATAGACAATTGATGCTACGGTTGCCACAAATGGATCAATTAACTCGGCTCCACGGCTTCTTAGCGGGCTTAAAAGTTCAAACCAAGCTAGAAATCCAGATGCAAAAACCTCAAGATTTAGAGACTGCCATTGGCTTAGCTGAAAGCATTGGCGATTTGGTTGTTCACACTCAACCATACCGACCACTCAACAATTTTGGAGCAATGGGTAAAACTAATGTACCATCTTTTCCTAACTCATCTCGTACAAGTGGTGTTCGGTTGACTCCCAACAATATTAACGCTCCTAGCTCAGGGTGGAAATATCCAACACACGCAACGCCAAAAACTCCACCACTATGTAGAGGATGTTTTGAATGCGGTGGGCCGCATATGGTTTCAGATTGCCCCCGCAAGAGAACAACAATGGCCAACATGGCTACGACACTTGTTGATGAAGAGGAAGACCCTGAACACATATCAAATGAAGAAATGTTACTCAATAAATGGGACTTGCCTAACAATGAGAATGATAACGTCACAGCTGGAGCAATACAGGTGATGTTTTGTCACACTGTTAATATTTCGAATACTGAAAATTTGTTTGTGCATGCTAAGGTCAATGGTCATCCATGTGAAGTAATGATCGATAATGGTGCAACACATAACTTCATCACTCCAGCATATGCACATCAATTTGGGTTAAAATTACAATGTATCAAGGATGTAGCAGTTAAGTTTGTCCAAGGCTCATCTACTACTGCACAAATCGCAATGGGGGTCACAGTGCAAGCATCAACTTGGAAAGGGACGGTAAATTTCTTAGTTGTTCCTATGGATGGTTTTCAAGTTATTTTGGGTCTCGAATGGGCTGACACGTATCTCATCTCTCAATTCGGAAAAGGCCTTGATAAAGTCTTGTTAGATAATGGCAAGGGAACGGGGGTTATGGTCGATTTACATCGCTCAAAACCTCGAACAAACAACCATGCAAGACAGAAACCTCAAGCACTTATTTGTAGTGCTAAAGTGGCAGACAAAGCCTTGAAGAAGGGTGGACACTTGTTTCTTTGTCTAGCTCGCGTATCCGCAATGGAATCCAAAAACATACTTGGTAATGCACCACCTACTGAAATTCAAACAATGCTTGCTGAATTTGATGATGTTTTAACAGCAACCCTACCAAAGGGATTACCGCCTCCCCGAGCTATCGATCATCAAATCCCTATCATTCCTGGTAGTACTCCACCAGCAAAAGCACCATACAAAATGAATGCTACACAATTAGCGGAACTCAAACATCAACTTGCCGAACTCGAAGAAGCGGGATTCATTCGTCCAAGCAACTCAGCCTATGGAGCCCCAGTCATTTTTGTAACAAAAAAGGATGGGACAATGCGCCTGTGTATGGATTATAGAGCATTAAACAAAATCACCATCAAAGGGAAATACCCATTACCAGTTATTGGGGATTTAATTGACCAACTAGCTGGAGCAAACTATTTTACAAAAATAGACCTTCGGTCAGGATATCATCAAATCAGAATTGCTCCAGAAGACATTGAGAAAACTGCCTTCCGAACTAGGTATGGCAGTTATAAATGGCTAGTAATGAGCTTTGGTTTAACAGGCGCCCCAGGCACATTTAGCCGCTTAGGCAATGAAATCTTTCGTGAGTTTTTAGATGATTTTGTGATAGTATACATGGATGATTTGCTTGTGTATAGTAGCACATTATCTGATCATGTGGAGCATGTACGCTTGGTGTTGACAACCCTTCGTCAACACCAACTCTATGCTAAACCAGAAAAATGTGAGTTCGCTGTTTCAGAAATTGAATTCTTAGGTTTTCGTGTCGGCCGAGAAGGATTAAAGATGGATCCCAACAAAGTGGAAGTAGTACAAAATTGGCCAATACCCAAACGTGTAGTCGAAGTCCAACAGTTTGTGGGGTTTGTTCAATATGTGCGGAAATTTATCAACCATTTTAGTACACTTGCATCTCCACTTACAAACTTAACCAAAGCAAAAACAGGTTTTCAGTGGACACAAGTGGAACAAGAAGCTTTTGACAAACTCAAAGCAGCTGTGTGCTCCCAACCGGTTCTTCGGCTTCCCGATTTTACCAAACCTTTTGAAATTCATACTGACGCATCTGATCTTGCTTATGGTGCGGTACTCATGCAGGAAGGACATCCGGTTGCTTACGAATCCAAGAAATTTTCTAACATTGAAGCTCGTTGGCCAACACATGAAAAGGAAATGTTGGCTATAGTCTATGCATTGCGACAATGGAGACATTATGTACAAGACAAGTTCACAAAGATTTTCACCGACAACATTTCATTACAATATTTCCAAACACAACCTAAGCTGTCTCCAAAGCAAGCACGTTGGCAGGATTTCTTAGCCGAGTTCGACATTGTCATTATCCATAAAAAGGGAGTCCAAAATACAATGCCAGATGCACTAAGTCGACTGCCTCAAATTTGTTCAATTTCACTTTTGACAGGTGAAAATATACTATCAGAATTACGGGCGGGCATATTACTTGATTCTGAGGTGCAAAAACTCATCGAACAACACCAACAACAAATGACACCACATGGCCTATTTGAGTACAAGGATGGTTTGTTGTTACGTTCTGGCAAGATTTTTGTCCCTAATAACAAAGATCTTAAACTAAAGTTCTTACAGGAGGCTCACGATTGCAAGCTAGCAGGGCACGGAGGCCAACAACGAACAATGAATAGACTCAGTCGCCATTTATATTGGCCGAAAATGGAAGCCGATGTGAAAGAATACGTCCAATCATGTTTAACTTGCCAGCAAGTAAAAGCTCGTCGAGGACGTCCGTACGGTCTACTACAAGCCATGCCCATTCCAACACAACCTTGGGATGTCATAAGTATGGATTTTATAATGGATTTACCAAATTCAAAGGGTCATACAATCTTGATGGTGGTTGTTGATTACTTTTCTAAACAAGCTCATTTTATTCCGGCAAAACCACCTCTAACAACAAGCCATGTCGCAAAATTATTCTTTCAACACATTTTCAGATATCATGGGTTACCAATAGCAATCGTTTCAAACAGGGATCCTCGTTTTACGAGTAAATTTTGGAAGGAATTATTTGACTTATTAGGCACACAACTACGCATGTCCTCGACAGCTCATCCACAGACTGATGGGCAAACCGAAAGGGTAAATCAAGGCATTGAAGATTATATTCGATGTTATGTTCAAGCGGATCAAAGGGATTGGGTTGATCACGTCGACCTTATGGAATTTTGCTACAATGCTGCTAAACATTCAGCCACTAGGTTTTCACCATTTGAATTAGCTGCTGGCAAAGAGGTTCTTACTCCACTAGCCTTGATTACTCGACATATTGAAGATAAAATCGAGGATCCAGATGTAGATAGATTTCTCACCGAATGGAACTATAAAATGGTCACTGCACGTAATAGCCTAGTGCGCGCCAAGGAAAGCATGATCCAAACATCCAACAAACATAGACAACACATGGAGTTTTTTGAAGGTGATTTGGTGCTAGTAAGTGCTTGTAATTGGCCCTTGCTACAAAGTCTAACACCAAAATTTAACCATCGTTATTATGGTCCTTACAAGGTCTTAAAAAGCTATAATGGCGTCACATATAAACTAGATTTACCTAGTTCGGTTAAAGTTCATGATACTTTTCATGTTAGTTTGCTCAAGCGCTTTTATAGTAACGACAAATGGAACCATGGAGTGGCGAACCCCAACACTAAAGAACCTGAAGCTATTTTAAAGAAACAAGTACGAAAGGAGAACTCCAAATTTCTCATTAAATGGAAAGGAAAACCAATCTCTGAAGCAGAATGGCTATCTGAAGCCGAGGTATTTCGACTTGCTCCCGGATTATTACTTACCTATGAACAATAGTATTGTACCAAGGGTTTAGACACTGCCTGTGGTGGATATTCCACGACATGGTAAGACCACCCATTTCCGTATATTTGTTTTTTGTTTTTTGGTTTTGTTAGACATGGGTATAGACACTGCCTGCATAAATGCATGGTAAGCCCCCCTAGTTCTATTTTCTTTTATGCATATGTGTTATTAGATTATTAGGGTAGACATTGCCAACCTTCGAAGATGACAACCACTTCATGTTGTCTCTTTGTTTCGAGGACGAAACTCTCTGGCAATGGGGGAGAGTGTTATGTAGAAAGCCAATGAATTACGTACCTACTTCCCTACAACTTAGGATCTCTACCTTACCCCAACCACCACCCAATCTTAGGCCAAGAAATCAGCCATGATGTAAGTTTCTACACCTATTTATAGGGCTAACCCAATTGATGAATGCAAGTGCTCCTTCTTCCGCTCATTTGCTCTACCACTCCATTGATGTCAACTCCTTCATCCTCTCTCTTGTCTTGCTCAGTTCTTTTACTTCTAGTTGAATATTAGTTGTCTTTCTCGATCCATCATAATAGTTATGGTCGTACTCATCAGTGTATTGTATTACAAAGAGTAAATCTTAAAATAGGAAAGGATGTACATTTCCAATAAATTGTAACAATTTTGGCAACAACATGCCAAATATGGATGGATGTCACCTATTGACAAAGGCAAAGAGCATGTGAATCGAAGAATTACAAGATCGGTTAAGAGTGTAGCAACATTCTCATGGACAAACAATCATGAGTTATGAAGGGCGCATGAGCAAACACAACAAAGATTGGTCGAAAGACAACCGGAATGGCTCCTTTAATGCTTTCAAAAACTATAATTTCTGATGTATCCAGGATCCGTTGGACCGTTTGAATCTAAAACAAAAAATCTACCATAGATTCTGTTGGTTGTTGCTTAAGGGAGTAGTACTCCTTGAACACTTCTGTTGGATCGAGCTTTACTTGGAACAATTTATAGAATTTCTCTACGTGGTTGTCAAATATTTGGAATGTGCTCATATCTTACTATGCATACCATGGTGTAGCCTATCCTTCCAAGGACAAATGAAACTCGACAAAT
>CAKZGI010000367.1 GCA_936914905.1 uncultured Trichormus sp.
GTTGCATTTGAACTTCAATTTCACCAGGGTCAGGGGGCATCATCTACCAGTTCTCTATTTACCCTTCTAGTGTATAGATATTATTGGCACTCTTACACCTTAATTTAATCCACTTTCCTTAGGAGTCAAAGAACTACTCAAGTTTTAGCCATGCTACAGGGTTTGGGAATATTTAATTTAATTTTGAGTCTTAGTGGTTGGTTTAAAAGTGGTTAACTGTGGTTTTAGGCACTTATTTATCCCCCCTATTCAGTTGGGGAAAGTTATCTGTCTAGAGGGAGTTTGAAAAGTTTTGGGTTGTGATTTTAGGTAGTTGCTAATCCCCTGAGGGAACTAGAGTCAAATTCCCCATTCTGTGAGATGCTTTACACAGCTTGCTTCTGTCTTGCCGAAAGCATCTCATAGAGAAAAGAAGGTATCACTTAGTAGAAGTCCAGAAAGATTTTTAGATTATGCTGTATACCATTCTGGAGTCAGCTTATCTGCATCAGATATAAGATTCTCAGTTGCTAGAGTTCCATCCATATTCCAGATTTTGTCTGCACTGGTTTCCTGATCTCTCCAGTAGACATCGGTTTTACCATCGCCGGTGAAATCACCAAGAGATGCTGTCAAACCGGCGCTGTTGCTGGGTAAGAACGCTTCTGAACTAACGTTTGTACCATCCATCAACCAAGCCGTATTTTCTCCACTTGTAACATTGTGCCAGAAAATATCTGTCTTACCATCACTATTGAAATCACCAATTTTAGCATTCCAATCTGAGGAAAGTGTGTTAATGGTATCTTCAGTAACGAAAACGCCGTTCATTGTCCAAATTTTGTTTTCACCGCTTGCGGTGTTGCGCCACAAAATATCTGTTTTGTAGTCACCGTTGAAATCACCAAGGGTAGTAGTCCAGGACAGATCCTGTGATTGTAAATCATATTTCGTGGCTTCGCTACTATCCATGAACCAAGCGGTATTTTCACCGGTTGTATTATTTCGCCAGAAAATGTCACTATTGCCATTGCCGTCGAAATCAACGATGGTTGCAGTTAAGGCTACATCTGTAGTTTCGAGAACAGTTGCACTAGTTACGGTTGTACTATCCATCTGCCAAATGGCGTTCTGACCTGTTTGGCCATTATGCCAGAAAATATCAGTTTTGCGATCACCATTAAAATCGCTAATATTAGCAGTCCAACCTGGATCAACTCTATCTAAAGTTAAGTAAGTAGCAACCTTAATGCCATCCATTAATACAACTACATTCTCGCCAGTTTGTTCGTTGCGTAGCAAGAAGTCGGTTTTGTTATCACTGTTGAAGTCAGCAGTTTTATAAGACCAGGTATTTAAGTAATATTGACCTAAAGATGCCTGTTCAATAATTTGTGTCCCGTTCATCAGGCGAACTAAAATTTCACCTGTTTGTACATTTACCCACATTTTATCTGTTTTACCATCACCATTAAAATCAGGAACAATGGCAGCACTAGTTAAATAAGGATTAGGATTGGGATTGGAACTACCAATAGATGGTAATGTCGGTAAGGAATCAGTTGGTATTTCTGGAAAAAATGATTCATTATCTTTCACTGTGACAGCAGAACTTCTATTAGTAGTTGAAGTATTAAGAGATGTTGTCAAAACTTCTGTTTTTTCTAGGGATTCTTTTGCCCAACTACTTGTATCTAAAGATAAGGCTGATTTATTCTCAAACATGGCGTGTTTTTATGTGTAATTAATATAAAGTTTTAGTTGAATTAGAACCAAGATTCTGTAAATGACAAACATTTAGCTGAATAATTTTGGATATATTTCATCTTTTTTAAAAATCTTTTCACGTTTTGAAGTAGTTTTTATTCTCAATAAAAATATTATATGAGCAATCCAAAATACTTTTATTTCTTATTTACTAATGTCATCTTTTATGCATAATCCTACTTTGTTGACAATCTTGTTCTTGAGCAGAAGGGAACTTCTGATTCATATAAATTAAAAATTGGCTAAAATAGTTAGGATTAGGATGAGCAATTACAAACACACATACCTGTTTAGTTTTGCTAAAGTTTAAAAGAATACTATATATTCACCAATAAATCAGCTATGCAAACAGAATATTGTCAACGTCGTGAACAGTTAATGGCAAGAATTGGTAATGGTACAGCAATTTTTTGCAGTGCGCCCACAGCAGTAATGCACAACGATGTTAAGTATATTTATCGCCAAGATAGTGACTTCTTTTACTTAACAGGTTTTAATGAAGCCCAAGCTGTTGCTATACTAGCACCTCATCACGAAGAACATCGGTTTATTTTGTTTGTTCAACCCAAGGATCAGGAAAAGGAAGTTTGGAGTGGTTATCGTTGTGGAGTAGATGGAGCGAAGGGAATCTATGGTGCAGATGAAGCTTATCCCATTGCAGAATTAGATGAAAAATTGCCACAATTTTTAGGAAAAGCTGATCGCATTTATTATCATCTAGGACGCGATCACAATTTTAATGATACCATTCTCAAACATTATCAAAGGTTACTACATACCTATCCCAAACGAGGAACAGGACCCATTGCCATAGAAGATACCAGCACTATTTTACATAGCTTAAGACTATATAAAAGCAAAAGGGAATTAGATTTAATGCGACAAGCAGCCGACATTGCAGTAGAAGCACACAACCACGCCTTACAAATTACCGGACCGCGACGTTATGAATATGAAATACAAGCAGAAATAGAACATATTTTCCGTCTGCGGGGTGGAATGGGTCCGGCCTATCCTTCCATTGTTGCAGCTGGGACAAATGCCTGCGTACTGCACTACATTGAAAATAATTGCCAGATGCAAGAAAATGAATTACTGCTAATAGATGCTGGTTGTGCTTATGGTTATTACAACTCTGACATTACCCGCACATTTCCCATTGGAGGTAGATTTACACCAGAACAAAAAGCCTTATATGAAATAGTATTAGAAGCACAAAAGCAAGCAATACAACAGGTCCAACCAGGAAACCCCTTCACCGCACCTCATAATACCGCAGTCCGTATTCTCACAGAAGGTTTAGTAGAACTCGGTCTACTCAAAGGGGAAATTGACAAATTAATAGAAGAAGAAAAATATAAACCATTTTATATGCACCGCACCAGTCATTGGTTAGGGTTAGATGTTCATGATGTCGGTGTTTATCAACATGGAGAAAACTCACAACTTTTACAACCAGGTCAAGTGCTTACAATAGAACCAGGTCTTTATATTGTTCCCGGCACCAAACCCGCAGCAGACCAACCAGACATTGACCCCCGCTGGGTAGGTATTGGGATTAGAATTGAAGATGATATCTTAGTTAGCACAGATGGATATGAAGTATTAACTGCAGGAGTTCCTAAAGAAGTAAAAGATGTAGAAAGATAAATAGAATTGGGGAGTTTAAGAACAACCCCCCAACAATTCAACTTCTGGCAATTTACCCGATATATATGTAGTTACACGCTGGTCATCAGTTTCAAAAGTAACTCTATAATTCTAGTCAGCTTTATCTTTGGGGACTAATGTTAGATAATATGCATTGTTTACATATTTATGAGGAGTAACTTTAATTCGTCCTGGATAAAGAGATTTAATTCGCACTTTAATATCACCAGTTTTTGCACCGGAAACTGTAGTAGATTTTGGGTTATCTATATCTACCCTAACAATAACATCACTTAGTGATATATTTAAGATGACTTTTAACATCATCTTAAATATATCACTATAAACGATACACCTTTTAATTTTCCTTCTCCTTGTAGATAGTAACAGCTGTCACTTGCAGAACTGGAAACATATAAACGAGCATTAGCCGCAGATGCGACTTTAGGAAGACTAATTCCTGCTTTTACCGCACCAATGCCATTAATAGTTACTTTTACTTGACTACTGAGTTTTGTCTGTGCAGTAATAATTCCCACCGTGAGAATAGAAGCAGTGAAGGTAATACTACTTACAGTTAATATTTTGATTTTCCTATTCATAGTACTTTGAGAAAGTATATGTATTTATATACAAAATATAATATCTATTTTCGTATTCTTGTCGTTTGTCAAAAACCAAATTCAAGCGGAGATGACAATAACTCTAAGTTTAGTCAGACACCAATTTACAGTTCAGTAATATCATCAAATGGCTGAGTTTGGTTTTCTAACAGAAAATAACCGACTATAATTGATTTGGGGGGAAATAATTGATATGTCACCTAGTGGTAAAAGACACTCAGATTGTATCCTATTTTCAACTGATTCATTATTATTCTTATTAGACCTCTTGCAGAATTAATTTTATGTTAGAATGGGGGAGTATTTTTGTCTTAGCTAACAGTTAGAGCTACACAATTATTTTTGAATTAGCGAGTGCAAAGAACGCCGGAAACACATAAAATCCAAAACTCTCTATCATACGACAGAAACAATTTTGTAAGATGTCTATTCATCTTGGAGAAACTAGCTATAGTTGGTGTAAATAAACTAGTAGTTTTAGATGAGACTTCTGACCCGTAACCAGATATAGCATTATTAAAACGCCGTGCAGACTGTTATATAACTATATTTTTAGTAATAGAAGTTACCGATCAAACTGTAAAGTATGGCGAGGAAGTAAAATTACTTTATATGCAGAAGCGAATATTCCTGAAGTTTGGTCAGTGGATGTTAATCATGAAATTGTCGAGGTTTATAGAAACCCTATTCAGGGAGTCTATCAGGATGTCCAGAAGTTAGGAAATAATCAAGTTTTATCAATTTCAGCTTTTCCTGATGTGAGTATTAATGTGAGTCAAAGATTTTAAATCTAAATTAAATTTAAAAATAGTAGGTTGGATTAGGCGACAGCGTGACCCGATAAATTCCGCAAAATGCTGGGTTTCTTTACGTCAATCCAACCTACTATTTTGATATAAGTAGGTGGGCGAAAAAATTTATAACTCTATCATGGCGAATGCACCAAAGGGGAATCAAGTAATCCCAATAGTTTCAAGTAATTTATATTTTGTTACATATTTATCTTTATTTGTATCCACCTATTTATAGTGAAATTTTTACTCTATAGGAAGTCCAGGAATTAAACTATCAGTTTCCTGCATTAACCGCAATGTTGCTGTTAATGCAATATCAATTTTTTGATAATGGATAATTTCATCTTTAGATATTATTTTAGATAATATACAATTAGCATTTTCTCTATCTTGGAGTCATTTATCTAACACCTGATATCCCCCAACTTTAAATTCCGAGACGTACTGGGGAATATCTGTAAAATAACTCTGTTTATTTATATAAACCCTAGGAGTTACGCATTGACAAAAAAATCATCCATAGGTATTAAGCACGACCAACACTGGTAAGACTTTCTATAATATAGTCGAGTACAACTAAAGTGAATAAGTTCCTTTGCAGTTCATACAAATTAGAGATTATGTTTTCAGAGTGCATCTTTTCTAAACAAACAAATACTTGAATTTAACAAAATATCTGTATTTTAGTTGCTTGGATATCTCTAACCATAAATCGACAAATCCCGCATACTTGTTTGATAGCTTGATGAAAACTTTCAATCCCCCAATGAGTATCATGAATTGTCACAAATTCACTTTTG
>CAKZGI010000368.1 GCA_936914905.1 uncultured Trichormus sp.
TTCCATAACTGCTTGCTATATTCTGCCTCACCTATCACACTTGTCAATACCCCACTACCTCAATCCTTACGGCGATTTTACCTACACTTTATTGATCCATCATTAATTTACCTAAAATTTGATTCCATTTTTCTTTGTGAATTTTTTTTCTCTGTGAATTTTTATTACAGTCGTTATTCTTAGCATTTAAGGCTTGATTCTGAAATTTCTGAAATTAACGCTATAAATGCCTGTAAAGCTTGATTTTAAAGGCAATTTACGCACTTTAATTAAGTTTCAGCTTAATACGTACCGAAGAACCTAAATTATCTGTGAAGCTTGATTATTTGAGATTGTATCTTATTACTATCAGCAAAAACTTGTTCTTTTATTTGATTAGCAAGTTTATGCATCACTGGTATAGATACAGAGTGACCTATTTGTTTATAACATTCTGCTAAATTACTGTGGGTTTTGAAATTATCAGGAAAACCCATAATTCTATAACACTCCCACAGCGTTAATTTACGAACTACATTTCCTTCTGGGATATAGATAAAAAATCTACCTGGAGTTTCTTGAGATGGTATTGTTGGATGTACCCCTTCTATAGAATAGATTCTATTAGACTGATGATGAACTCTTGATAAATGTTCTGTGTTTGCTCTTACACCTGTTTTCCAGATACTTTTATTACGATAAACTACAGAAATCAACCCAGATGGTTGTTGTTTTGGATTATCTATCATTGTCTATTCTTGGGGATTTAAATATTCAAATTTGCCAGACTTACACAACAACTCTCTTGGTCTAGGAAATTGAGAAGTTTTCTTGAGAATTCTAAAATCAAATTTTCGCTCTTTAGTAGCAAGAAAGACTAATCTTTCTCTATTTTGTGGCAAACCAAAATCCTTAGAGTTGAGTATCTCATAGTTAACTACATATCCTATATATTTCAAAGAGTATAATATTACTTCTAATGTTCTACCTTGATCATGATGTCATATATGTTTAACATTTTCTAAAATAACTACAGGAGGTTGTATATATTCAATAATTTCACATATATGAAAAAATAAAATTTTTCTTAATTACGTATCCCTCACAGAAGCCGGAGGCATAATTACGAATTACTTCTTACTTGTTCGCAGTTGTCCACAAGCTGCATCAGCTTCTAAACCGCGAGAATATCTCAGACTAACTGTAATATTTTGTTGTTGAAGAACATGAACAAAAGCTTGTATTCTGTCGCGGTTTGGTCTTTTATAATCGACTTCCTCGATGGGGTTGTAAGGAATTAAATTCACATGACTTTGAAACCCGCGCAGACGTTTTGATAGTTCTAAAGCCTGTTCTGGTAAGTCGTTTACCCCAGCGAGGAGTATATATTCAAAAGTTACTCTGCGTCCGGTAATTTCTACATATTCTCGACATTCATTCAGTAAATCTTCAATTGGGTATGGTTTTGCACTGGGGATAAGTTGTTCTCGTAGTGCTTGGTTAGGTGCATGAAGACTGACTGCGAGGGTAATTTGCAAATGATGTTGTGCTAGTAGATGGATGCGATCACGTATCCCTACAGTAGAAATAGTAAGCGATCGCTGTCCTATTCCCACATCTTGATTTAAAGCCTTCAATGCCAAAATCACATTTTCTGTATTCAACAACGGTTCACCCAACCCCATAAAAACCACATTACTAACCCGTTGCTGAAAATCTTCCTGTACAGTCAATACCTGATCAACAATTTCTGCACGGCTAAGATTACGTTTATATCCTCCCTTTCCCGTCGCGCAGAAATCACAAGCCATTGGACAACCAACCTGGGTAGAAACACAGACAGTTAGCCGTTTTTCACTGGGAATACCAACAGTTTCAATAATTTCCCCATCTGCCAATTTTAGAAGATATTTTACCGTGTCATCAGGAGCAACAACACGATAATGTAAAGAAGAACGGCCTATGGGTACATCGGCAACTTTGTCACGCCAACTTTTAGGAAATACGGAAATATCTCCGAGCGATCGGACACCTTTATCATATATCCAATCATGCAATTGCTTACCCCGATAAGCAGGTTGTCCCTGCTGTTGTACCCAAGCAGTTAACTCCACCACCGAAGCACCGAGGAGAGGACGAATAAGTTCAGATTTTTCGGAGTTTGGGGAATTTACCTGAGATACCAGAGGTGTAGCAGACATAAAAAAAATTATTAGTTGATCCTGGATCTCTATCCTACACCCACCATCTCAACTTGTCTTGGTTTTCTGGGTCAAATTAATAGGAATCTCAATTACAAACTCTTTTCCCTGCTTAGGTTCATATATTGGCACGGTTAATTGCAATTTGCTGTAGTGATGATTAGTGATGAGTTGAACGAAATAAATGACTATGTTGAGGATGGTATAAACGAGATCGTCCTTTTTTTGGTAGGAGTGCAGGACTGATTATATAAAGTGTAGTGCGTAGCAATTGTTCATCATGGGTACAATTGGCCATTTGTTCCAGAGGAACAACGCGGATTTTCTCATCAGGCCATCCGATGCGAAAACAAATTGCTACTTGGGTATGTGCTGGATAATGTTCTAGTAGTCTGGCTTGGGCATCGCTGACGTGACGCGCACTCAAATACAAGCATAGACTAGCTTGATGTGCGGCTAAAGTAGCCAATTCTTCCTGAGCAGGAATTTCCGTCCTTCCACTGATACGAGTGAGTATGATAGTTTGTACCAAACTAGGGACAGTTAACTCTACTTTGAGTTTAGCGGCAGCAGCTTGAAAGGCACTAATACCAGGAATAACTTCAAAAGGGATATCAGCCTCTGCTAAAAGCTCCATTTGCTCATGGATAGCACTGTAAAGACTAGGATCACCCGAATGAAGACGAACAACAGATTTGTGTGATCGCACTTTTCCAATCATCATCGGTAAAATCTCTTCTAAAGTCTTATTCGCTGTTTTAATAATCTCCGCATCTGGCCGACAGATATCTAAAATATGTTCTGGGATTAAAGAATCAGCAAATAAAATCACATCAGCACTAGCTAGCAGTTTCTGAGCCTTAACAGTTAATAAATCTGGATCTCCTGGGCCTGCTCCCACAATGTACACAGATGATTCCAAGGGAGAAATCAAACCTGCATTAGTCACATCATTCGTACATTCACTCATAGACACCTAAACAAAAAGTCCACAAAAAACTTTTTAGCATTTCTGTCAATACCCTTCCGGATTAACTCCCTTTGCCTAGTAGATAGATATGGTAGATGCACCCTGGTTAAGCCCTGGAGAAAACTCTGGGGCATTTTTTATTTTTGGTCATTAGTCATTAGGAAAATTACTTCCCAATCCCTAGTCCCCAGTCTGCATCATCCCATCACCTTTAGACGGGGAAACCACATCAGGTAAAGGACGTTTGAGAAAATAAAGCCAGGTTAAACCAGCCAATCCTAAAGTAATTCCCGTTAAACTGACTATTTGCGCCATTCTGAGTGGACCGAGCATTAAACTATCTGTGCGTAAGCCTTCAATCCAAAATCGTCCCAAGCTGTAGGCTACCCAGTACACGAGAAATAATGTCCCTACCTTGAGCCTTGGCTTGCCAGATAGAGCGCGAAAAAATAAAGTTAGCAGCAAGGCAAACACCATTAAATTCCACAGAGATTCATATAGAAAGGTGGGATGGAAATATTCAAAATTAACCAAATTAGGAGGACGACGTTCTGGGGGAATATATAACTTCCAGGGTAAACTTGCAGGCCCACCAAAAGCTTCAGAATTAAAGAAATTTCCCCAACGTCCGATCGCTTGCCCTAAAATCAGCGAAGGAGCTACCAAATCTGCTAATTGCCAAAAAGATATCTTTTTGAGTTTAGCAAAGATTAATGCCGCTATTACACCACCAATAATTGCACCATGAATAGCGATACCTCCTTGCCAAATAGCAATGATCCTGTCTGGATGCTGGGAGTATTCTGACCACTGAAATAAAACGTAATATAGCCTAGCTGCGGGAATAGCGCCAATTACCAGCCAAATTGACAAATCGCTGATTAATTCAGGATTAACGTGACGACGCTTTGCCAGGTACTGGGAAATGGTAACGCCAATTAACACGGCTGAGGCAATTAACAAGCCATACCAGCGGATAACTATTGGCCCGATTTTTACCAAAATCGGGCCTGGAGAAGTAAATTGAAACCCCAAGGGCAAAGCCGAAAAATCCAGTGCCATGCAAAATTACCTAGAAGATTTGATTGACTACCCACGCAGTCTGCGCTGTTAATTACGGGTTAATTAAAATGGTAGGTGGTACCCACCCTACAAATCATAAGCTGGGTGGAATTCAAAATTCAAAATTCAATAGGAGTTCAGGAGGAAGACGAATATGGAATACATTATTCTCCCCATCACCCCTGCCCCCTTGTGTCGTTATAATTACCTAAAGCAGTTTGACATGTGTAAATGATTGCTATTTATCCTGGGAGCTTTGACCCGATCACATTGGGTCATCTTGATATCATTCAACGTGGTAGTCGGCTGTTTGATGGTGTGGTAGTGGCTGTACTGCGAAATCCTAACAAAATGCCACTGTTTACAGTGCAACAACGGTTAGAGCAAATTCGTCTAGCTACAAAACATTTACCTAATGTGGAAGCAGATAGTTTTGATGGTTTAACTGTTAATTATGCCCAAATGCGACACGCGCAAGTTTTATTGCGGGGTTTAAGAGCAGTTTCCGACTTTGAAATCGAGTTACAAATGGCTCACACTAATAAAACACTTTCTACTCAAATCGAGACAGTTTTTCTGGCGACCTCGAATGAGTATAGTTTTTTAAGTAGTAGTGTGGTAAAAGAGATTGCAAAGTTTGGTGGCTCAGTCAATCATCTTGTTCCTCCACATATTGCCATAGATATATACAAATGCTACAACCAAAAATCCCCAGCCCTGAATCCAAGCACAACGGACAGAATCCCCCACCTCAAGAGTTTCGCAACGGACAAGGAGGTGTAGATATTCAGCAAGAACTCAACCGATTAGAGGATATGGTTCTTTCCAGTTTACGAATTCCCCTGACTGGACGAACGCTGATAGATGAAGAAAAGCTGCTAGAACAGCTTGATTTTGTTCGTCTTTCTTTACCATCGGTGTTTCAGAATGCAGCAGAACTCCTCCAACAAAAGGAGCTAATCATGCTGGAAGCTGAGGAATATGGGCAGCAGGTTGTGGAAGCAGCACAAGCTAAAAGAGCGCAAATTTTGGCTGATAGCGATATTATCAGACAGACTGAACGGGAAGCAGAACAAATACGCCGCAAGGTGCAGCAAGAGTGTGATGCGATGATGCAGGATACTCTCGCAGAAATTGAGCAAAAACGACGTGCTTGTATGCAAGAATTAGAGGAAATGCGCCAAAGTGCGATCGCACAAGCTCAAGAAATTGAAGATGGTGCTGATCAATATGCTGATAATGTCCTGGAAAATATCGAACAGGATCTTCAGGAAATGTTACGAATTATTACCAATGGACGTTTACAACTGCGGGGAGATATACCAAAACAAAAGAATTCACCTAATGCCAAAAAGAGATGATAATATCAATTCAAAATTCAAAATCCTTCTTTCAGAAGAGCTACGCTAACAAAATAGTGCTTCCAGCAGGCTGCGCCAAC
>CAKZGI010000369.1 GCA_936914905.1 uncultured Trichormus sp.
AAAACTAGAAACTAATAATACAATTAGAAATAATAATTCTAGAAATACCCCTCTCTCATTAAAACGTTTTGTAACTACCATCTACACCTATATATTGTAACCATCACATGTAAGTTTCAATACACATGAATATAGTTATCTTTAGATCTCTCTCTGTGTGTGTTTTCTCTCTCTCTCTTCTCTGTGTTCTTGAGTTTCCTCACATGGTATCAGAGCATAACTAAGAGGATATCAAAGAAAACACAGTAATTTGGCCTAGATTGATCCGGACAATCAAAGCCAAATGGAGCTTGGAGCAAGACCAGAAAATTTGCTCACACCAATGTTAAATCCTCAGGAGTTTTATCAAGAACAAAGTCCTACAACTTTCCAAAACGGAATGATCAGAAAATATGTGGTGGAAAAATTAACCAACAACAATTATAGAATGTGGAAGACAAGAATGGAATTAATAATGGAACGAAATAATCTATTAAAAATAATAGATGGTTCAGAGAAGATCCCTGAGGATGAACCTGAGAGAAGCAATTGGAAAATCAGAGACCTAGATGCAAGAATGGAGATCATCATGCATCTTAGTGATGAGCAAGTGGATTATGTGCGGAAGATTAAAACGACACATGAAATGTGGGATTACCTACACAAAATCCATCAACCTACTGATGGTACTACCAAGATTTTTTCATTTCGAACATTGATGAACGTTCAAATGAAAGAAGGAGAGAAAATCGACTCATTCATACTCAAATGGAAAAAACAACTAGATGCTGCCATTGCCGCGGGCAACAACATTGATGAAAGCTCCATGTGTGAAATACTCATGGGCGCCCTTCCACAATCATGGATGACTTTTGTAAGTATACATAGTGATGATACAAATCTTAATTTATAGAATTTGGTAGCAAAGTTAAAGCAGGACGAACTACGCAAAAGAAACACTACTTCACAATATGAGAATAGCCACATGGCCATGGCAGCCTCAATGAAGAATAATCGAGGAAATTACTCAAATCAGAAATTCCAAAGATATCAAAACCATCAAAAGTTTCATCAAAAGAACAAGCCAACAGGATTTGGAGGGCTTACAATATCGACAATCACATGTAGGTATTGTAATAAACAAGGTCATATTGAAAGAGAGTGTAGAAAGAAACAATTTGACCTAAAGAAGAAAGGCAAAAGGCCTCACCCTCAAATACATAGTGCCTCATTACAAAATTCAAATACAAGTTATTGTAGAGAAGAAGATGAAGACAATAACTTTATGCAAGCCTTTATGTGTGATGCAAATGGAGATAAAACAAATCAAACATCAATGAAGGACAACCTGTGGTTCTTTGATACAGGAGCAACGCATCATTTGACGAACAACCGCAACCTTCTTCACAACTATTGTCCACTTCCGCAAGCTCTTGATGTAACATTTGGTGATAACAGCACAAAAGTAGCCATTGGTAAAGGAGATGTATATTTGTCCCTAACCAAAGCAAAAACAGTAAGCATTCCAAATGTATACTTTGTTCCTGGTGTAATGAGAAACTTATTGTCCATGAGTGAAGCAACAAAAAATGGAACAACAATTCAATTCGATCACAATTTTGCGGTTATTCGTCATAAGTTACCTAATGGTGAGATGTTGAGAATTACATGTCCAAAATCCGGGCGGCTCTACCCGTTACAAATGGTCGACAAAACCCCAATACAAGCCTTATTTGCATCAAACAATCAAGAGATTGATCCTACTTTGTTATGGCACCATCGATTAGGACATCTTAATCCAAAGTCAATGAAAACAGGTCAAGTTCACAAATTATTTGAAGGTGTTCCAACAAAACCATTCAATCACATTTCTTTGTGCGAAGGATGCATCTACGGCAAACAATGCCGACAAAAGTTCCCTGTGTGCAAGCAAAAGAGGACAGAAAGACCGCTACAGCTAATCCATTCGGATTTATGTGGACCTATACCAACTCTATCCATAGATGGTAACAAATATTTCATTTCATTCATTGATGACTTCACAAGATTTACAATTTTATATTTTCTCAAGAAGAAATCAGGAGCCTACAATGCATTTACAAGTTACAAAGCATTTGTGGAAAATCAATGTCAATTAAAGATTTCAACTATTCGCACCGATAATGGAGGGGAATACTTTAGTGATGAATGGAAAAGACTGTGTGAAGAAAATGGATTAAGGCACGAGCATACTGTACCATATAGCCCAGAACAGAATGGTGTAGCCGAAAGAAAAAATCGAACCCTTCTAGATGCTAGTCGAAGTATGCTCCAAGTTAGCGGATTATCTCCTCGTTTCTGGCAAGAAGCAGTAGCCACCGCTTGCTACCTGCAAAACCGATCACCACATAAAGTACTTGGTCTACAAACACCATATTCATTATGGTTTAAACATAAACCTCACCTCGGCCATCTTCGAGTGTTTGGTTCGATTGCTTACAGCCACATTCCTGCTGAAAAGAGAAAGAAATTAGATTCACATACAAGAAAATCCATCTTCATTGGATATGGAGAATCTCATGGCGTGAAAGCATACAAACTGTTCGATCCAACTACACTCAAGTTTTTCTTTAGCAGATCTGTCATATTTGATGAAACAAGCATATTGGAGAAACAAAAACAATATGAGGTACATGATTTTCAACAAAATCTTAAGATTAATGAGCTAATAACTCCTAATGATGCTCAAATAGAGAACTATGGTGGTCCAATAACGAGGAATCTATCCAAGCAATGTCAACTAAAGAAACAACCAAATCAACAAACGGTGAACAACGTTGGAGTCGTACACTACTTACGTAGTGCTCCTACTCAAATCAATACATCTAGCAAAAATCAAACAAGTACGGAGATAAGAAGAAATCATACAATGAAGCCAACAAACAATCATACAAAAGAGGTGCTTGCTCTTGAAACCGAGAAAACTGATGACACTTCAAATTTTTCAACAAACTCACGAGTAAGCTACAGAGATGTATTGGTAAAGAATATGAACTCCACACCTCAATCATATCGATGGCAAATTAAGGATCGAAATGAGTCACAATACAATTCAGAAAAATCAAATAGTGGAAAGAAACATATACCTGAGGGCTGCATGAATGGATGGGAGACCGTCGATCAAGGACAATGTGATTCGATTCCTTCGAGCGACAATAAACATCGGGCCATCCATGTTTCTGAAGTACATACACCCATCCAGCAAAACAATGTCCCTTGTATGCCCTTTCATCATGCCAAAGATCTACCATCAAGAGGAAGAGGTAGCTTATCTAACAATCAGCAGGCCGGTTCACCTCTCACAAGATCATTGAAGCAACAAGGCGGCCCAATTTCTGATGAAAATAATCAGAAATATACTCAGCAAAACATACATATATATAGCCTACCTCAGCACTCAGAGGAGCGCGCCACTTCAGCAGTTAGTTCGTTGCAGCAGTGCGCGCGATTTTCAACGTCTCCTGCTGAATCTCCCGCCGATTTCTCCCGCCATCTCCCTGCTGCAACGTCTGCTTCATCTCTGCAACAGAACGCTTCAACACCTGTTCACACGCTACTCAAAGGCCAAGAGTTAACTTACCTCTCAACTCCAGCCCAAGACCACATAAGTGAACCCAAAAGTCACTATCCCGTGTCCACACTTGCCTCCACACATTACTCTTCCACGCCAAACAAGTCACCAGCCAACGAGGCAATTGCCTCCCCTAGTACATACCCTACCTACGAAGATGTCGACGATGACCCACTACCAACAAATCAAAGATTTCGTAGCATTCGTGAAATAATGGATGCTACCCGCCCATTCGAAGCACTTATGGCTGACCTTGGTCCGGAGTCTACTAACATACTTGAAGATGATGAAGATGATAGTCCCCTTGAGGACATAACCCTCACACCAAAGGTAGCTCTTAATGGTCCCGAGAGTGACATGTGGAAAGTTGCAATGCAAACCGAGATGGATGCTCTCACACGCAATGGCACGTGGACCTTGGTACCACGACCAAACAATCGCAATATTGTATCAAGTAAGTGGGTTCTTACGAAGAAGAAGGATGCACATGGCGTCGTCACACGATACAAAGCCCGAGTCGTTGCTCGTGGCTTTTCTCAAATTCCCGGTGTGGATTTCAAAGATACATTTGCGCCAACATTAAAAATGGTTCCACTACGAACTATGCTTGCTCTCTCCGCCGGTCTAAACCTAGAACTTCATCACTTGGACATAGAAACCGCTTTCTTACATGGCAACCTAAATGAAGAAATATTCATGCAACAACCACCGTTCTTTGAAGATCCTACATTCCCAAAACATGTTTGCAAACTTCATAAGTCATTGTATGGTTTAAAACAATCTCCTCGTATGTGGCACCATAAGCTACATACATTCCTTGTGTCAATTAACTTCCGTCGTCTTCAAGCGGAGCCTAATCTTTACATTCGTAAAGAAGAAGATAATTATGTAATGATTGGTGTGTATGTTGATGATTTACCCATTGCCTCTAACTCTACTACTTCTATGCGTAAAGCCATTGACCAACTCAAGGAGAAGTTTCCTGTGAAAGACCTTGGACCATTGGAGTATTGTCTCGGCATCAAGGTAACAAGGAATAGGATAGAAGGCACACTCACTATGACACAAGGGAAGTTAGTCGAAGAAATCCTCCATAAGTTCGAGATGTCGGAGTGCAAGCCTATTGCGACACCAATGACCGTGCCATGTAAACTATCAACCAATGATAGTCCAAAGACCGAGGAAGAAGAGAAACTAGTGCAAACACTCCCTTATCGACAAATCCTTGGAAGCATAAGGTATCTTGTTAGTTGTACACGTCCAGATTTGTCTTACTCAGCTGGATTTCTTTCTAGATTTATGCAGAATCCAGGAATAGCTCATTGGAAAGCTCTTAAGCGTGTCCTTCGTTATCTTCAATATACTAAGGACATGGGCTTGACCTACAAAAGATTCCAATCCTCGAATTCGTCCCAACTTAATGGATGGCTCCAAACTCCCTTAGTTGGTTGGACGGATTCGGATTGGGGAGGGGATCTTGATACCTCCCGTTCGACATCAGGAATGGTGTTCACATTTGCGGGTGGGGCAATCGCATGGAGAACTAAAAGACAAGCATCCGTAGCTCTTTCAAGCACTGAAGCGGAATATATTGCGGCGGCCCTAACCGCGAAAGAAGGATTATGGATAAAGACCATTATTGAAGAATTAGACATCTTAAAGCTTAATGAAGTGAAAGTATTTTGTGATAATCAATCGTGCATCAAGCTAGCAATTAATCCAAAGATAACAGATCAAAATAAACACATAAGAGCTCGACATCATTTTATTCGAGAATTGGTAGAAGCTAAAGAGATGTCTTTACACTACACATCTACAACAACAATGTGGGCTGATTTCTTGACAAAGCCTGTACCACAACAAAAGCATTGGAATTGTTGTAATAAAATTGGTCTTAGTCTTATCAAGACCAATAGGGATAAAACGTAGTATATTTATTTTATGGGGGGGTGTTAGAATATAAAATAAATAATAAATCTAGCCCTAAATAAAACTAGAAACTAATAATACAATTAGAAATAATAATTCTAGAAATACCCCTCTC
>CAKZGI010000370.1 GCA_936914905.1 uncultured Trichormus sp.
CAACTTATGTTTAAGCTTTGTGTGTGTGTGTGTGTGTGTGTGTGTGTGTGAGAGAGAGAGAGATCATAATATGTAAAGAGAATAGAGAGAGAGAGATGGCGAGCAGAAAAAAAGCAACTAGACCTAATTGATGTTTTGTTCATAACTTTTGCATTTGAACTCCGATTTTAGTGATCTTTAGCTCGAATCGAAGCTTGCGAGAAGAGCTTTACATCGATATAAAGAACAGAGATTTTTGAGAGCGGTAAGGTCATCTTCTTAGCAGATTTCAGATCGCGGCCTATCAAGATGGGGACCGAAGACATCAATTTGAAGAGACAAAAGATTGATCATTCGAAGCAACAAGATGATAATATAAAGATTGATCATTCGAAGCAACAAGATGATGATATAGATATGGTGCAAAAGCCATCCTATGCCCAAGTTGTCGTTGAAGGTGTGGAGGAGGAGATGAGTGATCAATATTGGGAGACAATCCATGCGGTTGCAAATCAAGCATTACTTGATGTGCTACCCGATAATGATGATGTTTTGGCCAACGCAGAGTCTGAAGATATTGTGGAAGTGGAGCTGCCTCGTAAGGACATCTTGAAGGCCTTTTCGATGTTTCATGATCGAGGTATTATCTGCTTCTTTACTGGAAAAATTCCTATAATTGATTGGGTGCGTCAATGGTTAAATGCTATGGTGGGTAGAAATAGTGTGGAAGATGTTTATAAAGGTCCAAGAGGATTTTTTGAGGTTATATTTCGAACTGAAGAACAAAGAGATAGATTATTGTCTCGTCTCCCAGTTTTCTTCAACAATAATTTGGTGTACATTGTACCATGGAGACCGTTAGCAGAGTTTGAAGAGATTTTGAAGCAGGAATGTCCAATATGGGTTGAAGTAGAGTGTAAATTCTCATTTTTGTGGCCCATCATACAAAGTGTAATGGAAAAATTAGGAAAAGTGATAGTTGCTCCTAATTCAAAAGCGCATAATCGGTATAGGTTATGTATGTTGTGGAATACAACTAAGAAGAGACCTATGTGGTTGAATATAAAAACGGAGGAAATGCGGTCATTCCGGTGCCAATTGCATTGGGGTTCCTTTGCTGGTCATTGCTTCAAATGTGGTGGACTGGGTCATTTTATGGCTGAATGTCAACAAACTCCAGTCGTTGAGGTTTCTGATACCCCTTGTAATGATATAGTAGTGCCCAATCAAATGGATTCAAGAAAGGAAACGAACAAAAGAACAGAGGTCAATATAGTTAGCAGAGAAATTACTGTTAACTCGGAGCAAAAAGGTAAAAGTATTGACGAAGGTGTGCGGGAGTCAGAAACAGAGGAAAGACCTTGGATCGATGTTGGTTCTAATGGCAAAGTATCCAAATATCACAAGGACAAAGATCAAGAGCAACAAAGACGAGAGATGATAGGTTCGTCAAGCAATCCTATGGGGTTACCAAGGGTGATTCCGCAACAATCTGAAGGAAAGTCAAAACCTTGGCACAGGTCTCCATATAACCAATCAAATCAAGGAACAAAACGTTTTAACCTTCGATTCGATAAAAATGGAAAACTCCTTTCCCCATTAGAGAAACAACCTTGGAAAGGAAGTAACTTAAGAGGCTCACAAACATTGGTCAATGCCCAACCACCATCTGTGAAAAATGCCTTTGCAGTTTTGAGTGATTATTTTGGGGATATACCAGAGATATTGGCACAACGGGAACGTGATCAGGTCCTGAAGAAGCCACCTATTAGTGATTCATGAAGATAGTTACATGGAATGTTAGGGGAGTTTGTTCTCCTTCTAAGAAGTATGGTATGTGGAAACAAGTTTTTGAGAGTCAATGGGATATATTGTGTGCAGTAGAACACAAGGATCATGCTAAGTCTGGGTCTTCTATTCAGCATAATGGGTATCATGTTTGTTATGCGGGTGTTAATGGTGGACTTTATTCAGGTGTAATTCTTATTGTCAAGAATACTTTGCAACCAGTGGTGGTTCAAAGTGATATATATGGTCGATACATAGTGGTTGAGGTAAATTTTGAAGGGCAAAGGATTTGGATTGTTGGCATTTATGCACCAAATGAAGTCGCTCAACGTATTGAACTTTGGCAACGTTTGAATGAAGTTCTTCGTCATGGAAATCCAGGATTTTTATTGGGTGATTTTAATATGTGTTCAGAGGTGGTGCAATCTACTTCTATGCATAGTTTGATGGATGCGCCGGAAAGAGTGGCTTGGGACGTATTTGCAATAGAGGTTTTAAAGTATGATGCATGGACTTGGATTAATGGAACTGATTCTGGGTATACATTTCAATCCACACAATTCAGATCAACATGGAGTAGGTTGGATCGTATATATATCATGCATGATGAGATGTTTTTGCCGGAAGTGTTGACTATGAAAGTATATAGAGGGATTGCATCATCTGATCATTTTCCAGTGATCTTGGAATGCACACATCAAGGGGTGGATGGTTTTAAAGCATTACTGGGACGACAACCACTTAGATTTAATTCTTCTTTTCTTGGGCATGAGAACTTTCGGCATGCTATGCGACAACTGGTAGGAGAATTTACAAGACAAGTCAATATTGGGTGTGCTTCTTCATGGGATGTTTGTCTCTCTAATATTCAACGGTTTGCTAGACATTATGGGATTTCTAATGCTTTTATTCATAAGAAAAAGGTGAGCTTCATCCATCAATTATTAAATAGGTGTAATGCTTTATTGGTCTCAAGCCCAGTTGATGATGTGTTATTGGATATTCAAGTTACATTGTCTCAAGCCCTACAAGATCATGAGGTTCGAAGTTATCAACAATCTCGAGTGAGGGACAAGAAAGAAGAGGTATCTGATCACAATTGTATCTCACATAAATTCTTTCATGGGTTGCATGCATCTCATGCTAGAATGAATGTGGTACGCCTAGAAGTTGATGGAACTTTGAATACAAATCCACAGGTAATTATTGATAATTGTATTCAACATTTCACAAAACTTTTAGGTCAAGAATGTATTCTGAATAGTGACATGAGAGAAGCACGGGCAATGTTATTTCAATCAATTAAGGGCAGTGTCGAGCAACAGGTCATGATGAGATTGGAAGAAGACATAAGAGAAGAAGAGGTGGAGATTGTATTATCACATCTTGCAAATGATAAAAGTCCAGGTTGGGATGGAATTACAAATGAGTTTTTTAAATCATTTGTTCAAGAACTTAAAGGCCCTCTTACGATAATCTTTCAAGAAGTGTGGAGTTCTGGTAACATGCCTAATTCCTGGAAGATTGGTCTTATCAAACTTATACCTAAAGTTGCTTCTCCTACTTCATTTGGTCAATGGAGGCCAATATCATTAATGGGTGGTTTATACAAGATTTTCACTAAAGTAATAGCCAATCGAATTCAAAAGGTATTACCCTCTATTGTACATCCGATGCAATATGGATTTATTTCAGGAAGGGATATCTTTCATAACATTTTAAATGTTCAAATGGCTGTGGATTATGCAAAGGAATCAAAACAGGAAATTGTTATGATACAATTAGATATTGAGAAGGCTTACGATCATGTAAGTTGGTCATTTCTTGCCCAACTTATGTCAGAAATGGGTTTTGGTACAAGGATGTCTCGACTCACATTTATGTTGGGATTAGGTGCAGTGTCACATGTTTTGCTAAATGGTGGAGTAACTAAGGCAATACCATTAACAAGGTCAGTGAGACAAGGCTGTCCATTAAGTCCATTATTATTTGCCATTGTTACTCACCCAATTTTAGTTAAAATGCATGAGTTGGCGACTAGTCGAGATATCGTGGGCCTTGTTCTACCATCAGGGAAACAATTGATAGCTCAAGCATTCGCAGATGATTCATTTTTGTTTCTCAAGGCGCAACCCAATAACATAGCCAAAGCCATGGAGGTGTGGAATGTGTTTGCCTTGGCATCAGGTTTACATATTAATATGCAGAAGTCATTGTTGATTAGATGCACTGAACAAGATTTGGTTAATCTTGGTTGGAGTGGCCGAATATTAGATCAAGGGAAGATTTGTCGGCATTTGGGGTACCCGATTGGCGTGGATATTTCACCATCTCAAAGCCTAAATTGGATTTCTGGGACAATATCAGATAAATTCATATATTGGAAGTCCCAAGCATGGCCATTTGATACTCGTCTCAAAGTTGTACAAGCAATAATGATCCCGATGATTTCATATTTTTTGCCTTTGTTACCATGGACAAAGAAATCACTTGATCAGTTGGCTCGTGCTTTAAAGTATACATTATGGAAGAAAGAGTTCAAAAGTGGTATCAGTTGGGTTTCATGGAATCATATATGTACCCCGAAGCGTTTAGGAGGAGCAGGTTTGCTAAATTTGGAAGATCATATGGTTGCTCAAAGGTTTCGCCTCTTGAAAGGGATGTGTTCAGGTTCTCAACCATGGGCAGAGATCATTTGTTATTTTGTGGAGAAGGTGGGTATACAACATGGTAAGACAAAAATTAAAACTTCATGGTGGCATATTATTAATAGCACGCGATCATTTAAATGTTCAGAATCTAATATTGTTCAACATTTAGTGGTCTCGTGGCAAAAATGCTTGAAGTTGTTCAATTGGAAACCACCTGAATGTAGAAAAGATATCAATTCTTTGCCAGCAGAGGTGATAGCATCTTCAAGATTATTACAATGGGATGGAAAAGAAAATCTGAAGTCAAAGTTCAATAGAATGGCAAAACTAGGCTTGGTAACTGTGGAAAATGGTATTTTGGAGTCAAACAGACACATGATGGCATTTCGAACAGTGAGAAGTAGATTTCGTATACCTCCTGGATATGGGCATATTTGGCAATCGGTATTAGAATTGCCTATTTTATCAACACCGATTCCACAATTGATGGTGGAGGAACCTTGGAAAGATTGGTTATTTGATAATAAGAAATCAATATTGTCAGTGAGCACTAATGACGTTTACCATAAGCTGGTGGACGATAGATGTTGGGTGGTGAGCAAGGTTTTTGATACATGGAACATTACCCATGATGGTGAATGGTGTTCTAGAGTTCTACATGCAGGATGGAAATCTCGTCTTCCTTTTCGAGCAAAGGTGTTTCTTTGGCGTGTCATGGTTGGTGGTTTGCCTTTGGCTATGGCTTTAAAAAGAAGACACATTTCTAGTGGTACATGTGTCTTCTGTACGACAATTGATGAAGATGCCAGACACAGGTTTATATCTTGCCATGTTACTAAAGGTATATGGATAGTTATATCACAACTATGGGGGTCATTAACTGGAAATATTTTGTCACCCGTTCAATGGGTTTTCATTGAAGGTGATAGAGTTTTACCAACCCCAGCATATAAAGTTGTGTTTGATTACTTGAGGTACTTAGGTATGTGGTACAGTTGGAGCTTGAGGAATGGTTTCTTATTTGATGGGCTTTCTGGAGTATCTCAACATATACATAGGATAAAAGGAAAGTTGATTTGGCAGTTTGCTCAATTGTGTTGTATGGGAACTCTGTCCCCAGATGAGTTAGATTTATGTCATTTTGTATTGCAGCACCTTAGAAGGTTGATCTTGCCACATCGCTACTTTTAAAGTAGTTCGATAGCAAGGTTTTTTTGTATTGTCATATTGTTTTAATACAAACTTACATTTGCGAAAAAAGAACCAAAGTGGGTCATATTTA
>CAKZGI010000371.1 GCA_936914905.1 uncultured Trichormus sp.
TTGCGTTAAAGACTAGGAATCTATTTCCAACTAATAAACAAACATGACCACGTGATTTTTTTAGCACAACCCATTTTACACAACAAAACAGAAAGAGAGAAACCATACCAGGAAATTAGAAGAACAGAGTACATACACAGACGAGAGAGAAAAATACAAAGAAATAGAGTAGGTCGGGGAAGAAGAAGAAGATCAGTTGCCATGGAAGCTCGGCCCCTGGTCGTGGTTGGATCTGCCAATGCAGACATTTATGTGGAAGTAGATCGATTACCTGCTCCTGGAGAGACCATTGCTGCTCTTTCTGGCAAAACTCTCCCTGGTGGTAAAGGAGCTAATCAAGCTGCCTGTGCTTCTCGCCTTTCCTTCCCTACCTTCTTCATTGGACAGGTAATCATTGCATATGGATGATATACACATCCTCCTCCTCCTCTCTCGTTTCTTCTTCCCTATTCAATATTTTTTAGACAAAAGTCATCCCATCATCTTATTTGCATAATTCACACAGATATCTGCAGAGGAAAATTCATCAATCCCTTCGCATTTATTCGCCTACTCAGCAGAGGAATTATCTGAAAGATACTCTTTTTTTTACCTTTTTGCATTTTGCTTAGCTTGTTGGTGTTAGTTCCCTGTCCATCTATAGAAGTATGAAAAAAATCCATCTTTTTGTTGCGGGTGAAGGATTGCTCATTATCCCTGTTAATCTTTAGAATTTCAAGGAAATTCATTGCCGCTCCACATTTTTTTATTTTTTATTTCCCTTCAATTTCATTTCATTAGTTATTAAAAAATTACATATAGTCCTGAAAATGGAGGACTCCCTTAAGCTGATCCCACTACACGAGAAGACTTAAAACACCTTCTCATACCTGAACTAAAGTGTTTGTGAAAATGGATAGAAGCCAAGTAGTCGAGCTAACTTCCATTTCCTGCCCATCAACCTATGTAATCGGAGGAGGAAAAAGCCAAGAAGGTGGCCTGAAATTCCATTCCATGCTCAGATATGTTCCTGTAAAGAAATACATCCCCTTCCATTGCTTATGAAAAGCACTTTTCATTGCTATCATCGCATCAAGAGTCCCTTGTATATTATCGTATCGAGATTTTAAGGTAAGCACCATTTCATGCCAAATGGGCCTAACTACTTGAGCCGGTGGAACTATTTTCCCATCAAATAACCGACTGCATCTTGCTTTCCATATGTGCCACATGGAACAGCTTCCAAGCAACTCCCAAATCTCTTTTTGCTTCGAGGACGTACCATTAGGTTGTACACAACTTAAAGGGACTTGGATCACCCTTCCAGGTGACACAAAGATTCCTTTTGTTAATCCCAAATTTGAATCGTAGTTTGCCACTTGTGGTATCAAAGAGGACCATACCACCGAGCCCCAAGATACGTAAATTGTCATACCTAATTTTTTTAAGATCCTCACCATTCGCAACCATACATGCACAGCATGAAGGCAATCCCATAGGCAATGTCTAATTGATTCTGATGCTAGTTTGCATGAATTACATAGTGAATTTATTGTAGGAAGATGCATCCATTCCAAAACTGGTAGAGCCCGATGTACTAAAAGCCAATGAAATGCAGTTATTTTCCGGGCTTGTTCCTTATCCCACAAGGAAGACCACAATCTGGATAAAAAAGAGTTTGATATACCATTTTCGGTCCAAAATGCAGCTGCCGTTATTTTTTCCTTTCTCTTCTCCATCAAAATATGTCTCCCAAGCCTAACCGTATACTGGAAAAATGGGGTAGGCTTCGACATCTGATACATAGGAGTTTTCCAAACATAATCGCCAGCATCCCGTTGTAAGCGAATAAAGGGGCATTTTTCATAAACCCATATCTTCCATTCAGGTTTTGCGTCATCTGGGTTAGGATCAAGAACCCATCTACCACCAGTTTGAGCAACAATTCTAACCAAATGCAAGGCAAAACCTAATGCCACAAACTCTTCGATTCCTATTTGTTGTAGTTGGCCATCTGGGAGAGCACTAAAAAACAAATTTTGCCCCGTACTACACTACCTGGGCACCTACTAAAATATTTGACTGTGAAAAAACACCAAACCACCTTCTTTCATTTGCCCCATCTTGACCGAGATCAACTAACCATAAGATTCGTTGTATGTCCTGATACATTATGTGGCCCCCTTTATATTGCATCAACATAGCTTCTCGCTCTACCTCTGGTAATGAACAAAAATCACTCCACGCTTTTAAAGATTTAGACGGGCCTGCAGCAAGTGGTCCCCAAGCCAAACGCGGTCTTGTGCCAAGCATACATCCTGATTCCGATGTGAACAAAGGATTCCACATTACAGGCTACCTATCTCTTCCTTCCAGAGTTGTCGGCATCCTATAGTCTAAACCATCCCTAACCGAATACCAAGCCCTCATCAGAGAGTTAAAAAACCTATCTTCCCATTTCCTTGATGCACTTGGTTTCCAACATTTTAAGAAAATCCATCTGCACCCTCTATCCCATGGGCCTCCCATCTTAGGTACCATATTATGCACTCGGGATTTAAGAAGTTCTTTCCAAAGTTCATTACCCAGCAAAAGACCTCTCACCATTAGTTTTCCTAGCAAAGCTATACTTTGAGTTTCAGGGTCAATCAAGCCTAAACCTCCTTTGGATTTTGGTAGAATTAGGGTAGACCAAGCCACTTTTGCTCTTGCAAAACTCCCATCTCCTCCTTACCATAAAAAGTTTCTAATCAGCCTTTGAATTTGCCCAATAGGAGATTTGACGAAAATCCAACATGACGTGACATACCACATCGTGGATAAGAGTACTTGGTTTACCACAATAACCCTACCAGCAAATGACAGAGATTTTGTACTGCAGTAAATCAACTTTCTGCGAATACAATTCAAAAGTGGCACAATCTGAGCCTAAGGGGATACATTAATACCTACTTGACAACCCAAGTACCTAACTGTAGTACCTTCTGGAATCCATCGAAATTCAGGGTGGGGACACCATTCAGGAGTTCAAGGTTCCCCAACCCAAAAACCGGTTGTCTTGCTCCAATTCAACTTTGCACCTGAGCCAACACAAAAAATTTCCAAAGCCTTTTCTAGCTTGAGCAAATTGGACAAACTTCCTTTCATATAAAGCGTTGTATCATCAGCGAATTCAGCATCCAACATAGCTTTTGTTGCTTGTGGCAACTGTAGCCCCTGTAGGCCAACCGACTCAGCTGTCAAGAAGGAAGACATCCTCTCAGCAAACAAAAGAAAAAGATACGGTGCCATAGGACACCCTTGTCTAATTGATCTTGACAACCGGAAAGAGGAACCTTTCCCCCCTGCCATCATTACTTTACTAGTAGTAGAACTATACAGGGATGATACACCTTTGATCCTTCTATTAGAAAAACCCATTTTGAGCATAGTACCTTCTAGAAATGACCAGTCCACACGATCATAGGCTTTCTCAAAATCTAGCATAAGAACTGCGAGATTTTCATTTTGTTTCTTTGCTATAGCAACTGCTTCCCAAAATGTGAAGATATTATCGAAAATGCTTCTCTCTTTAATGAAACCAGTTTGCGATGTATGAATTATAAAAGGCAAAATCCGCTGCAGCCTCATACTTAATACTTTTGCATAAATCTTGTACACTGTGTTTAGAAGAGTAATTGGCCTCCATTTAGTCACATCTGCTGATTGTTTTTCCCCTTTCGGAATCATGTAAATTAATGCCACAGTCATATCTACCGGCATCCTACCTTTATCAAAAATTTCGTTACATACTTTTGGTAGCCATCTCCCGATTATATTCCAATATTTCTGAAAAAATATCATCGATAATCCATCCTCTCTAGGACAACTAGCTTTCGACAAAGACCACAATGTTGGCTTTGATTCCACTTCCAAAAAAGGGGCATCCAAATTGTTATTCATTTAGGGAGTAACAATACTTTTTAATGTGGCCCAAATTTCCTCCCTACAATTTAAATTAGTTTGACAAATAGGTTCTATCGTCAATAGCTTCTCATAATAAGTTGTAACAATGTCACGTATGATTTCTAGTTCTTTACAAAGCCTTCCATTAGTATCTATTAACGGCGAACACCTGAATTCTAATTCTGCCACATTTCTTTTTAGTACACTTCAAAAATTCTTTTGTGACCTTGTCACCATTTCT
>CAKZGI010000372.1 GCA_936914905.1 uncultured Trichormus sp.
CCGTAGTTAGATCGCGCAGTACCAACCGGAAACTAGGCCCACGGTTTCCAACAAGAATCGTAAGGCAATACCGTGCCGGTGGGCCCACCATCTCAAGCAGACCACCGATTCAACAAGTCAAGTGCAAAGCTAGGATAGTTGTGAAGGGATTCCGACAAGAGTACGGAGTCGACTTCAACGAACTCTTCTCTCCAGTAATCAAGATGACTACGTTACGGTTTCTTCTCGGAGTAGTCGCTACCGAGAACCTTGAGCTTCATCGCTCCACGGTGATCTTGACGAGGAAATCTACATGGATTAGCCACACGGCTTCGCGTCACCAGGCCAAGAACATCTCATTGGTCAACTATGGAAGAGCCTCTATGGACTAAAGTAGGCTCCACGGAAATGGTATAGGATGTTTGATGACTTCGTGCAGTCAATCAGCTTCCTAAGATCGGATGAGGACCACTGCCTTTACAACAAGGACGCACCGGATGGGAATCCCATCTTCCTCATCCTTTACGTGGATGATATGCTACTCTCTTGACGACACGGGAAGCTTGCCGAGCTCTGACAACAGTTACGGTTGAAGTTCTCCATGAAGGACTTAGGTCCGGCACACCATATCCTCGGAATGAAGATCACACGGGATCGGGCATCAAATCGGTTGTAGCTTACATAGTCCGACTACATCCAGAGGATCCTCGAATGCTTCAACCTAACTATGGACAAACAAGCTAGAACACCGCTACTTGCCAACTCACGGCTATCACGAAAGGACAGCCCAACATCCGGTCCGGAGGGGGATCATATGAAGTAGGTACCATATGCACGGATAGTTCGCTCCTTGATGTACACTATGGTCGCGTCAAGGCTAGACATAGCTCATGCCATAAGACTCATTAGTAGGTTAATGCACAACCCCGGCCATGCACACTAGAACACGGTGAAGCATATATTCAGATATCTAATTGGCACACAAGACTACTGCATCACGTTTGCACCGGATGAACCCTCAAGCCTAGTTGGCTACTCGGCTCGGATTATGGAGGCTGCATCAACAATCGTAAATCGACGTCCGGTTACTGGTTCAATTTCGGATATGGATCCATCTCATGATGGTTGAAACTTCAAGACTGTACGGCTATATCTACTATGGAAGCTGAATACGTAGCGACATCGGATGCTGCAAAGGAAGCTCTATGGCTTGGTAGACTAGCGGTAACATTTGAGCAATCTGACCCGACCTGGACTCTGGTAGTCCTAAGCGACAACCAAGGGGGAGTTGCTCTAGCACGTAACTCGGTACACCAAAACGCGTCGAAGCACATCGAGGTTCGGTACCACTTCGTCCGGGAGTTCGTAACGCACGGAAAGCTAAGCCTAGACGATCACCAAGAGTCTTCTAGTGGACTGGTTCCGGTCCTTGAGAGAGCTTATGGGCGTGGAGCGGACTTCGGAACAGTAATGACAGAGCCGGGACAGTCCCCTTCTAGATCCATTAGTACCCTCGACCGGGAGTACTGACGATCCTTGTAACCTTGTAATTTACAATTGTTTTTGGAATACGCCCATTACGAGGGAGTGTTGAATGTGGCCTAATGGACGCATTCACACCTATACGCCCAATTGGGCTGTATTTGATAATTTAGGAGAATAAGGGCCTTTGTCCAAACTTGGTTAAAAACCAAGTTTGTATCTGATTGTAAGGTTGGTTGTCATATTGTGAATATATAGTTGTATCTCATTGTGTTGTTGTTTCCATCTTGTGAATACAATTACTCTCATTGTGCCATAGAGCTTGTCATATTCTCTCTCTTCTTTTATCTATTGCTAATCAGTTGTTAATTGTTGCTAATTTATGCTTCTATACTCATTACGTGTTGTCTTAATCTGACGGCCATCTCCAACATAGAGCGCTTCCAACTCTAGTTCTGATAACCCATAAATGGGTCCGAAAGGAGGACAGACACCGTCAAGAATGTCTATTGGACAGTCATAAGGATGAAGCTCTGATAGTCTATCCAAGTTCTCTTTCCTAAACACATTAGAGAACTTTCATTATTTTGAAGGAATTGAGGTTGACGAACTGGCTTCAATAGCAGCTTGAACGTTCACATGACTAGTGCCATGTTAAAAAATGAATCAAACTCGAATGTGGACATGTCCATGTCTATTAGTTCCAGGACAGGGTGATGATTAGGCTTAGGCCTCACCAAAGCTGATGGAGTTCCTACACCAATCCAACTTGTGAAGTTGATAGAGTGCCTACGCCAATCCACAATGGCATTGTGCATCACTAAGCATGACATTCCTAGAATGACAGGGTATATAGGGGAAGAAATTAGATTGAAGGCAATCGTTTCCCAATGAGACTCCACATGAGCTATAGTGGAGTTGTCCCCTTTGTGATGGCACCCAACAGGAGGAGTAATTTGTCGATAACCTCGATCGGGACAGGCTTTGTTTTTGTGGCCTTGGGAATGGAATACGTACGGGCAAAAAGCATGTCCATGAAATATGTTGTTGCCCTAGAGTCAAGTAGGGCGGTGGTGTCTATCACCCGACTCCCTACATGCAAGATCACTCGTACCACAAAACCATTTTGCTGGTGGCCGTAATGATCCTTCAGTGAGTGCCAAAGGACTTTTGGATCTTCCTCAGTCATGTACTCATTCTTGAGAGTAGCATTCAAATGGTGCCTCAGGAAGTGCAGAGCCTGATTCTTCTCAGCTTGAGTAGGCAATTCAGAGATGCCAGAAGCTGATGTCCCAACAATGGGATCCTGAATGCATTTCAGGATGTTTTTAGCACCAAGCATAATTTTGGCATCCAGTGCCCAGGTCAGGTAATTCTTGCCACTAACGGCAAGCTCAGCAAACTCTCGTTTAGCAATATCAGACATTTCCTACATTACGAATGCAAAATTTTACTTCAGGTAAAATAGTGTAAGTGTGCAAATAATTTGGTTTTGGTTATTTGTGCTTAGTACTGATTTCAAATATATTCTCAAAATTTTCCTAGCATTATTCGGGATTTTATTATTTATTAAGTAATTTTCTGAATTACTAACTTGTTAAATAATATCCCAAAAAAACATAACAATCAAGAAAATAAATCAGATAATATTATGCTCTCGATAATGTACTAAACCTAAGGTTCTTCAACTTATGAGAGCTTATTCCTTAAAATCGATGTTTTTAATATTTATTATATGATTATTTCATACTTAAAACAATTATCGTAAGTGGTTAGAAAACCGAGGATTTAAATGCAACATTAGTGATAGAAATCCTAGTGGGGCATGCAAGCACAATAGGGAAAGTGGAACCCATCACAAGCTAGAACGACGGTGGAGTTGGAGTAGCATTGTAGCTTCAAGCACCTCAACACTAACGTCGGTCATCAGCTTCGAGCCGGTATGCCTCAGCTTAGCTTACAGGCCGATAATCATCAGCCAGAGGCTGTGACAACTTCAACCCTCGTTCTAGCCGAGTGCGGTAGTGTCGGAAGGCATGCCGTGCATCAGTGGCAAGGGGAAATCGTAACTTCTATGGTGCTGCTTCAAGAGGTGGCCTATCATTGCGAGTGAAAAGAATCTGTTATCCGACATTTCAGATGACATGACAACGTGATGAAGCAAGTGACTCAATTCAGTGGCCACAGATAGAACAGGAAGATGATAGAAGAATAAAAATAACCAAAGATGTGAACTATTTGATTAAATTTATTCATAGAATTGAAATAGATCGATTATGACAATATACCTTGATATAAGAGCAATTCGTGTTGGTAACGTGTTGTAAAACAGGACGTCTGTAATGGATCTACACAACAGAAATAGAAGAATTCCAAAGAGACGCTTATATATATCGATAGAGAGAGATAATAAGATTATATTAATACTGGTTGTGATAGTCTCTCACACACTCTCTTTCTCACGTTTCTCTTAACATTACTGGTATTTCCCTTCTAATAGAGAAAAACTATATATAAGTATGAGCCATCTCTAGTCGGTAGAGAGAGAGATAATAAGATTATATTAATACTGGTTGTGATAGTCTCTTGCTTCTCTTAACACTACTGATATCTCCCTTCTAATAGAGAGAAGTTATATATAAGTATGAGCCCGTCTCTAGTTCCCACTCCTAAAATAAGAGGATGTGAGAGTTTTGCTTTCTCAATAAAATAAGGATAGAACCCACATCAAAATAAAGGGCATGAAATTTCATGTCAAAAATAGAGGAAGAAAAGGAAAGGAGTGGGGTGTCGGTCGTTCCCCCATAGTTTCATAATACAAACCATTGTTATCTCATACAAGTACCGACAATTGCATTGGCACACTTTGGATTCGTAATACAAATATTGAGATAAAGATGTTAGTATATTCATTAATGTATGGTTGTATTAAGTCAAAATAAAATAGAAATACACAAATTTTGGTGGTGATTGCTAGTCGCTGCTATAAGTTTCTTGCCAATAACAATGATTCATTAATGTTATCTATCAGTTTACAATAAAAAATTGAGAAACTTTCTATTTACAATACACGAAATGGAAACTCTGGGACTCTGTTCCCTCGACTATAATGATGACTTGGTGCTCGCTAGCACCAAGACGACCGACAGATAGATGCATAGCATGCTCAACGTTTCAAGAAATTGAGCTTTTTGATACCGTAGGCGAAAACAAACACAAACAGTAAGGGCAAGGCCACATGAACCGCAGCAACTACACCCAGGAAATCGTACTTATACCCGAAGTTGTCCTCCACATAAGACTTCACTGATGGTTGTTGCCCAACAATGTCTGGATTGTTGACGAGGGTAGTTACATCTCCTAACTGAGATGTCACCAATCCATACACTGACCATGCCACTGGATCTGCCCAGAAATACCATCTCCACCACTTTGGGATGCTCTGCATCCACAGAGCAAAGAGGAAGAGCACAAAAAGGAATTTTACACAATGTTATGATCTAAGCACAAACAATTTTGCAATAATTCGCAGCTTGTTTTAAATGTTTCCTTTATTTACCAGTCGAGGTATCAGGAATCCGGAGAACAAGTTCCAAAAGATGAAGAAGGAGGTGGAGATGATTGTCCCAATCTGCAGGTTTGGTGTGATTGCTATACTCATCATGCCGTAGAAGGTGAAGATGAGGAGGGTGAAGAACATGAAGAAAAAAAAGTAGAAGAACTTGGCCGGAGTCCATTCATAGTTGATCATGGCATATACAATGGGGGTATATATTAGAGTTTGAGCAAATACGTAAGGGACCTCGATAGCTGCCTACACACCACAAATGACATATGTTCAAAAAAAGTTATAAATTTTCTCTTTGTAGCCAATGAAATTGTTAAGACAGAATGCATTCCGTGTGTTGTAACATGCACATCCAATGCCAGCCATATCAGGCAAGATGTACATGTACAACCTACATCCCCGTATTGTGTTTTAGTAGTTGTGTATAAGATTTACCTGAGCATATGCATATGCCAATTCAGAGTACATCCCTGCTCCTCTTTCGCGATAGAACACAGTTCTCTCAATCGCCACCACTGGCTCAACCCCGTTTGTGTTAGTAAATCCGAGAAACAATGCTGTTGTATAGATTGCACCCATGATATTTGTCAAATCTTGAGCTGTGCCTCTGTCATATATGGTTGAAGTGATGGCATTATGTTAGCACAAATCATGTATAAATTCATATGCGTACATTCTCGTAACCACATGATAGGAATTAAGTGTATCTATTGTATGTGTCTGATTAGCACATAATCAGATTTAAGTAGAACTATTACCTCTTTTGACCAAGATTCCAGAAGGTTGTTCCGAATACCAGTGTAACTGCAACCACGAACAGGAACCGCACTGCGTTGTACTCAGGATTGCGCCAGTAAGACCAATGCTGTTTCCACAAGCATGCAATGCATTGTTCCCAAAAGGTTTGTGAATATCTGGTTTCAAAGAAAAGATCCTTGGAATCCAGAGCGGGAACGCTTAGCTTCTCTACTAGCTCTTCAGTAGACCTGCTCATATATAAATATGGGTATAGGGAAACATTTGATTATGATGGATATAAAACTCACAGCATACTTGTAAATAACAAAGCTACACTTGATTACCGGTGGAGAGCAGAATTTTTGTAGATTTCGGCAAAGTCAACACCAAGCTGAGCCTCGGCTGACGAAGAGCTGATCTCAAGCATCCACGTTGCTGGGTTGTATCCCTCCTTGATATGGGGCACGCCAGGAATAGACTAACAAAGGAAATCACAATTTCAATTATAACATGTGTGATTGACAGTCCAGTATATGTTTGCAGCTTGGAATGTTTTATCATGTATTCCAGGGAGTAGGGTTTACCTGGAAGTAATCTATGAGTTTGCAAGAATGACGGCCGAGCTGGCCTGAATAGGTAACCTGGCCTCCTCGTTTCATTAGAAGGAGCTACATAGGCGAATACATACAATACAAAATAGGATCAGGAACTTGCATAACTTTCTCACTTCTTTTGTTAAAGTCTAAGTATTTAAAGTAGCATACAAAATTTAACAACATCAACACCTCATCGAATGCCTCGAATATGTCAATGCTGGGCTGGTGAATGGTGCACACTACTGTCCGACCTGTGTCCACTGTGTTGCGCACTGTCCTCATCACAATGGCTGCAGCTCGTGCATCCAAACCTGAAGTTGGCTCGTCCATGAAGAGTATCGACGGGTTTGCCACCAGCTCCACAGCTATGGTTAGCCTCTTCCTCTGCTCTGTTGAAAGACCATTTACACCAGGAAGACCCACTAATGCATCTTTAATGGGATTCAGCTCTATGAGCTCCATCACATCCTCAACAAACATCTAGAAGAATAAAAGGCAGCAAAAAGGAGACAGGATTTAAAGTTCGCTTTCAGCAAAGTTCACTTTCAGCAAATTCTCAAGAAACAAAAGGCTATCAGTTTTACGATGAACATTCACATAAACTGAACCGGCAGAGATTCTCGATTGACTTACCATTCTCGTATTCTTGTCGACATCTTTTGGTAGGCGAAGCCAAGCTGAATAAACCAGAGATTCTTTCACAGTGACATTGGGAGAGTGTATATCGTTCTGTTCGCAGTACCCTGAGATTCTAGCAAACGTTTCCTGCTTTTTAGGATATCCAGAGATCCTGATGTCGCCCTCTATGTAGCCACCTGTCTTTCTTCCAGCTAAAACATCCATAAGTGTTGTTTTTCCTGCCCCACTCACACCAACTAAGGCAGTAAGGACCCCAGGTCTAAAAGCCCCAGTCACGTTATGTAGTAGCTGGAGCCTGTCTATGTCAGCTATACCCTGTTTCTTCATTTCCTGCATTTCCATTCATAGTCAAACCAACAGATTTAAGATTTTACACAGAATGGAATGGCCAATGAGAGCAAACAACACAGATCATATGACTTACTAGAGGCATGTCAACATAATAGCTGACAGACTTGAAGGATATAGAGAGTGGTATAAAAGGGAGCACCATCCCTCTTTTCTGAATCTGATTTGTACTTCCATTGATCTCGACATCAGCAAATGAATCACTCAATAGCCCCAGCTTAGCTAAGTTTATGCCTGAGACATATAATGTTTAATAGCCTTATGTTTGTCGTGAACATGGAAATGAACTGAAGCTTCAACTATTGTTACATTTAAATCGTTATACTACCATCTCTATTCAGACTCAATTGGTACCTTGGCGATGTGTTGTAGGCTCTTTCTGTGCAGGTTTTCTATCACTATTTGGAGTAGTTTCTTCTGATAACATTGATTTTGGTCTACTCAATGCTGCGCATAAAATGAGATGCAAAAGAAGAGTTAATTGCATTTAACAACACAGAACTATGGGTTTAAATGCATCCTATTTATTTGCTACATGAACTGTATGTAATAAATGAACTGTACGTTGGAGATAGGCCAAAGCCATTGTGAAGAAGATGTTGTAGAGGATGGCAAATCCAATCAGAGCACCAATGCCAATCCAATACCATTCTCCTTCTGTATGGAGCCCTCTGGATTTCAAAACAGCTGTGCCTACTGTATTAGCTTCCAAGCTCCCATTGTAGGGCTGTTCCATTAGAGAGTAATAGATTGTTAAGGAGACAAATTATAAAAAAGAAAATGTGACTTGTGTACTCAATGAAAACATCTCTGACCTTTTTCCAACGATCTGCGAGAAACTCATTTATGGCCAAACTATTTTGTGCGTACATCATCGGTGAGATCCAATAAGCCCAGATCCACCACTTTGGAATTTGATCTGTCCAAGTAAGCCACAAAAATCAGTCTTTCCAGATCTTCTGAGGTGTACAGCTAAAATGTTATCATATCAGTTCAGCGCTCAGTACCTCCGGAGAGGACAAAACCTCCCATGACGAAGATAATCATAATGCCGAAAGTACCAAATGAATTACTTACTACCACGGACCTCCCAACTGAACCAATAAACCGGAAAAGACCAGCCGCCATTTGAGATAAGCAGAATAATAGCAAGAACTGTCTGAAAAAACTGCAATCACCCGGGAATAATAACTGAAGTCATATCAACATGGATTTAATGTAGGTACACTCAAGATTTCAAACATTGTTACGAACCTTTCGGGCTCAGGAGTGAATCCTATGACATAGTATGTTAAGCATATCCATATCAAGGAATCTATCAATGAAAAGGGTATCCCTAAAATGATAATCGGTATGGAGTAACACCATGCAGGAAAAAAGAGTTTCTCCCTCTGCTTGTAATACACAGGTAAGCTCAAAACAACCATAGTCATTTCAAAGAAGCCATTGAACATGACGACAACCAGTCCAAAAAATAGTGCACCCATGTATAAATTTCCATCGGCGACCGTCTTTTGATGAAGTGTAGTTCTAAGGAAAACCGTCATAGCAACTAAGGCTACCAACAAAATCTGCTCCCAGTAAATAGAAACCAAGGGAAGCGTTAGTCAAACCCTCATTTCACTCAAATATATGGGATACTGAACTGCAATGTATCAAAGTCTCCATACCTGAAACGTTTTGAAAACATACACAAAAGAGTTTCTCTTCATGAGCAGTAACTCCCGTGCAAAGCATGCCCTAAAGAGGTCTCTCTTTCTGATGCCATAGTTTTTAGTTGATAGCGCAGCAGGATGGCTCTTCGACTTATCAAATGGAACTATTAGCTCTTCCTTCAGAGATTCTCCAGGGGGAGAGTATGTAAAGAGATCAGAAAATTCCTTCGCAGAAATGTATCGGTATGGTCGCGTTGTATCTACCCAATACTGTTGTTGATCTCTTCTAGAGGTCACCTGTTAATGCAAGAGATGGCATTGTTCCATATTATGCGCATTAGTGGCATAATAATATACCAGGTAAAGTCCAAATTACCTCTTGCAGAAAATCTGCGATACTTTTTCTGTCTGGACATCGGAATCCAATCGATTCAAAAAAGTTGAGAACCAGCTCTCGAGGACCTTGATAGACAATGTGGCCTTCTGAGAGGATGATAACATCATCAAAAAGCTCAAATGTCTCAGGTGGCGGCTGTAGAAGAGAGACAACCATGGTTGCATCTAGCACATGCACAACGTGCCTCAAACATTTCACAATCTGAAATGTCGTGGAACTGTCCAAGCCTGTAGAGATTTCATCCATGAAGAAAGCTTTTGCTGGTCCCACAAGCATTTCACCTTGCAAATCAGATATAAAACCAACGGTGAGAAACCAGACTCTAATGAATTCATGTTGCCAAACCGTCATATTGGGTAATTCATGTCTTCGTTTTTACCTGTTGTGACACGCTTCTTCTGCCCACCTGAAACTCCTCTTATCATTTCATTTCCGATCAAGGTGTCAGCACATACGTCCAGACTAAGCAACTGAGAATTGGAAATATGTTAGCAGAATTATATTGTGTATTTTCCATGACACAAACACTTTCCTTCTTGTAGGCGATGAAGATAAGTTTACCTTCAAGATGTAGTCTGTAATAATACTGGTTTCTTGACCTTCTATAGCACTTGCCTGTAGATAAAATAGGCATCATTTCTCGTTCATAATATATCTTGATGTGAAGCATTGTGAAGTATGAGTTACCTTTAAGAATATATCAGTATCAAGGTCCGGCTTTATACCCGCCTGTTTCTCTCTTCGCAATAGCTCCACAAGCATATCTTTATTGTTCATTAATTAAAAAGCACGGTAAGCTTTTTCTTACACAACCTCTCATGGAAGCTGTAAATGTTGTTTACACTGACCATATCTGGTTCCAACACCTTGACAACGGCCAGAGAAATCTAGTGTTTCACGGACAGTCATGGTGGGTGTGTGTACATCATATTGGCTAATGTAAGCAGAAGTGCGTTGTGGGATGAATTCACACATCTCACACCCATTGTAGGTGACCTTCCCTGACACCTAGAGAAGGGTAACATTGTCATGCCAAGATTTTTATTTTATCATCATCATCTAGGTCAAAAAACATTGTTAGTGTGAAGCATCACCCCATACCTCGAGATCATGGGGTAACTTTCCCGCAAGAGCAAGCAGGAGACTAGTCTTTCCTGAACCCGGGGGTCCTAGAAGCAATGTCATCCTGGAAACAAACACGGGCCATGGATTCTGAGCGACGTTTCCATGGTTCCATACCATGTTGTTGGATTATGATCGGATCAAATAACCAAGCAAAGGTCTAGTTGACTGGATCAAATAACAGGGTTCCTGGAGAAAGGTTTATGGTTGGATGGAGAAGCGAAGTTTTGAGAGCTAACCTGGAGGGTTTGATGATACCATTGACATCACTGAGAATATTGAGGACTTCCTTCTTCGCAGGTAGTAAGAAGCTAAACATCCCCTGTTCCATGGGTATATGGATTGAGATCTTCTGCGGCAATTCATATCCAGATTCCACGGATGCCTGGAAAAGAAATCATATGTAACTTACCACCACCAAATCTTTTGTGAAGTTGTAGAGGGTGGGCAATGCCCTGCTGCCCTTATGCACATTGGGAGCAGTGATGCGGAGATGCTCGAATCGAACCTCGATCTTGGGCAAATCGATCCCAACACTGCCAGCATTGCAGCCAAGATAAACAAAACAGAGGGCTAACTGAAGAGCGTGGAGTACATGAGAGCTAGTACACTAAGCAACTAGAGTGTATGTACGTACGTATGTAGACATACAGATATGTATGTATGTATGTATGTATGTCGGCTGTATGGATGAAGGTAGGCTGTATGAATGGATGAATGGATGGATGAACTGATGCATGCTGTGCATATGTATGTACGTATTGTATGTAACTAGTTGCTATGCATGTAAAACCCCATGCTTGGTGTGTGTGTGTGCGCGCGATGCGTGTGTTCTCTCACTTGTTCATCCGCGTCCTTAGCTTGAGCAAGAATTGCTCGTTGTCGTCCTCGACGACATTAAGGATCTTGTCTACGAACTCTCGCTTTTGGGCGAACCCGAGCTTGCCCACTTCCACCATTTCCCCGGCCCTCAACCCGCCATTGTGGAGGAAGCCTTTGCGCAGCCGGTCGTACGTGGGCAGTCTCTCTAGGGCCGCCCACGTGAGTGCGGCCTCGTCGTCGTCGTCGTCGTCTTCGGCACCAGAACTACGAGAGAAGACGGCGGCGTCCGAGTAGTGGTCCAATCTCCTTTGACTCCCCCATCGTTGCACATGGTCTTGGCTGTTGCTCGAGACACTCCGAAAGGATGAGGACATTGTTGCTTAGATCGTTTTGGAGATCAGTAATGAAAAGATTCGTTGATGAGGCTAATTAGCTGAGCATTCATTAAGCTTCATGCTCAAGCATTGATTATCGAATGAGGGGTGAGCGATAGGAGGATGGTGGTCAATGAGGCTAGTTCGCTTAACGTTTATTTGGAGTAGAGAAGAGAAAGAGGGTGTTGTTGTACTTTCCTAATGTTGAGCCTGATATTGGCATGGGTAGAAATCTGAGCTAGATGTATGTATTTGTAGTGTGCTCATCCCAAGCACAATAAGAGGTCATCCTTTTTATGGCTACATTATTTTGCATTATTGAGTAAAGGTAGTGAGGGTCCCATCGGGTCTCATTCAAAGCATGAATTTTAAGATAGACTTAAGGTACTCAAGATTTGTAGGCATGAACGAGATTTGAGCATCAAGAGTAGACGTCTTTTACTTCTACTTCTTTTCGAAACATTGTCTTCGAAACTATATTTGGCTTCATACAAAGTTGTTCGTAGACGGTCACAATAACGCGCAACATTAGAATTTTCGGCAGTTGAATCTTTGTATACATAATCATAGAACATTTAGAGTGGAAAACACTACAACATTTTGGGCAATGCATGATATATGATGAACTATTATAGACCGATCGCTTTTAGTAGCATTTATGAGGTTGTTGACAAAATAGTTGAAGACATGTGTTTCATCATTTGGGAACGAACTTATGATTGAGAAAACTCTAGAAGATCTCAAGAAACCTTGTGATGTTTGAGTTTGAATTAACCAAAACCTTAAAACCACTCATGTTACGTCATTTCATTTGTAAAGCATGCATCTATTAGATTTTGCCATGAAGACAAGGCCTTATATTCACACGTGGAGTTGTAAGCCTCGAGTTAATTGATATCAAAGGGCCAACAAGCATACTATTTTTGTGTAATATATTGAATTTTGAATTTCAAACACATCACAACAATGATATGTGTGATCCTTGTCTCAAATTTCCTCTGCATGTCTACATTAGCTCATATATCAATTCTATAAATGTGAAAGATAATGGCAAGTAGTGATGCATAATGTGTTGCTATAGAATAGATCATATCCCTTTTCAAGCCGAGGAAAGGATAGATGACCATATACACATGTTTGTCCCCTTTCACACTCTTGTATGCTGTCAATGTATTTGTATAAATAGGTGTTGAGTGTTTATTTAAACCCTAATGTTATGTTTTGTTCACAATGCAATAAGATAATGTATCACATGCCTATAGTGTTATAGTTTGTGGAAGCTTCCATGGTTTCTTGCCGGTTCTATGTTCTTCATAGGGTGTCCATTTGCTTTTGCTACAATCTTGCGCTTCATTACACACCATCCACTTCACAACAATTGGTATCAGAGTGATGGTTTTCATTACACACCATCCAATAACTTGTCTATCTCGACAACGTCGGATGAGCCGGCTACAAGAACCTCCAGTTCCTTGGCACTCATCGCAATCGCGGCAATTAAGCACAATAAACTCAGGTGGTAGCTAGGACGTACTAAATCCAAATAATATCTATGACAGATCTTCAATAATACTTCCCAAATCTAGTCATTAACTAGCACACATGACAAAAGTAGTGGGAGCACTAAGTCATTAGAGGTTAACCATACACCACTTAGGACACGCTACGAAAGGACCACAATCGATGAAAAGTAAGAGAGAGGAGAGAGATACTACACTTAGGACATCACCCGACAAGGAGTTGCATGCTTAACATGTGGCAGGTAAGGAGTACATGACCTCCCGAGGGCACCAATTAATGATAGTCACGGCCTAAATAGGCATCAAGAGCCATGAGCGAGTAAAAGGATAAGGAAGGAAATATCTTACGAATTACGACAGGTCTTGCAGGCCTGAGGCCTCCAAAGCCTTATCCATATCAACAACATTACATCGACGAGCCACCCGCAAGATTTAACAAATGCCTCCAAGCTTGGTGACTACTCCTGACCCACAATCCGAACGCTTTTCCACTTACTAACCAAGTGCCCAAGAAATGGTATGACAATTTGGGGAGTATTTGAAGATCGCAAAAGCCTAAAAAACGATGTCATAATGTGTTTAATTCAATGTTATTTACGTAGAAATGGATGTTGAAAATGTAGAGCAAAATGGAAAATGTAAATAATGTGCAAATGCATGGGGCAAGATTCAAACCTTAACTAAACTTTATCCTTACCATTGTGAAGATAAATCAAATTTACAAGTATAAGTAGTTATCCACACGTGCATGTGTTTGGGAAAAAGCACTCATGCACAATTAATGTGCATGTAAATTATGTATAGAGAGAGCTTGTCATGTTGCAAGCCATGATTACAACCTCACATCTCTATATAAGAGAGAGGAGCATGATGTATTGGAGTTGGGTGATTTTAGGATCTGATTGAATACACTTATATTTTCTTGAGATCTCGTGTGTTGGGAAAGTCTTTAGTTTCTTTTAAACTTATAGTTTTTATATCACAATTTCCCATATTCTCTTCTTGATTTATTGTTGGTTCCATCCGAATCATGCACGTATCTAGAGCCATACGATATGATATAAGTGGTGAACCTGTCTTCAAATGAGTGGCAATGGGATGGCGAATTAAATCGAGACTATCAACACAATGATGATGTTCGAGAGGATATTGTAGGAACACCAAGCTATACTAGAGGTTGCAAGGGTGGTGGACTGGCTAGTGCAATGGAAGAAAGTGGCAGAACCATCACCAAACGCGAGAATCGATTTGGAAGATTCCCAATCGCGGACATAGGAAGATGCATCCTTGCTCGAGCAACTTCTAAAGGGAATAAAACATCTGAAGATATCGATGATCAAGAAAATGGAGGGAAGGCAAAAAAATAAGTTCAAGTATGGAGACCGACTGTGTATATGGTGTGATAGCACTAAGCATGATCGAAAGTGCTGTGAGGAGCAGAAGGAGGTGCTAAACTGGGAGCTCAGCTACTACGAAGGGAAATGGATACATTCCATGGATTCTGGGAGACCGCTGCGATAGAACTTCCAGAAAGGAGGCATGAAGAAAGTGCTTGAAGAGGAGATGGTTGTTAAGACCGGAACAAAAGCGAGACATGACTTACTTGGTAGTAAAAAGAAGCAAGGTACGAGAATGCGATGGAGAACACGAGCGCATTCTATAGAGAATAAGAGCGGGAATGATATTCATTAACTAGTGTTTTCATCTTGAATGACATCAAGGTGAACTCATATATCTATACAAAGAGGCATGCTTGTGATGCCACGTGTCAAACGATGATACGATAAGGCATGCATGTGTACATATTGTTGGAGTGGTCGTCAATTAAGACAACACGTAATGAGCAAACAAGGGAGATTAATGACTTATTAATCATAGATTTAGCAAATGGAGACAGTAGACCAGAATTACATGATTAGGCACAAGAGAGAGAACTGAATTAGCAATAATGTACAACAACATGAGAATGAGATACAAAACTTGGTTTTAGCAAAGTTAGGACAACTACCCTTATTCTCCTAAATTACATAAATAGCCCAATTGGGCACCTAGGTGTGAATGCGACCATTATTAACTACATTCGTCACTCCCTCATAATGGGCGCATTCATAAATTAAAAGACAAAAATACAAGTGTATAGGGATTGTGAGTACTCCCCACCAGGGGTACTCACGGATCCAAAAGCCAATTGTCTTGGCTCTGCCGTGAATGTTTCGAAGTCCGCATCATGCCCATCAGCTCTCTCAAGGATCGAAACCGATCCGCTAGTAAAACCCTTCATCATCGTATCCGAACCATTATCAGCCGTGGAGACCTTCTTCAGGCTTAGCTTTCCCTGTGTTACGCACTCTCGGACAAAGTGGTACCAAACCTCGATGTGTTTCGACACATTGTCGTGTACCGGATTCCGTGCAAGAGCAACCGCTCCTTCGTTGTCGCTGAGGACTACCAGAATCTAACACGGGTTTGATCGCCGAAACGTTACCACTAGTCTACTGAACCATAAAGCTTTGTTAGCCGCTATGTATTCCACTTCCGTAGTAGACGTAGCCGTACATTCCTGAAATTTCGACCGCCACGAGATGAATCCTTATCCGAACTTGAAGCAGTATCCGGACGTCGATTTTCGGCTGTCGGTGAAACCTTCGTAATCTGAGTCGGTGTAGACAACTTGGCTTAAGGGTTCATCCGGTGCGAACGTGATGTCGTAGTCTTGCGTGCCAAATTACAGATATGTGAAGATATGTTTCACTGTGTTCCAGTGTGCCCGACCGGGGTTGTGCATAAACCTGTTAACGATTCTGACCGCATGTGCTATGTTTGGCCGTGTTCCGACCTTAGAGTACATCAGAGAGCCAACTGCCGGTGTATACGATATCGACTTCATATGACCCCCCTCCGGGCCGAATGTCGGGCTAGTGGGGCTATCCTTCTGTGAGAGGGAAAAGTCCAAACGCCTACTACACATACTGCAAGAAGAGCGGACATCAAACCACGGACTGCTGGTCTCTGGCACGGAAGAACAAAGGCAAGAAGCCGGACTGGAATACAGGCTCT
>CAKZGI010000373.1 GCA_936914905.1 uncultured Trichormus sp.
AAACCAAGGCAAACGTAGAACATTTCAAGTTCACGAGTTCTATCAACAATTGTACACACGTCTGGTGAGAATCCTTTTATGAACCGCCGATAGAAATTAACGAATCCTAGGAAAGATTGCACGTCCTTAAGACGAGTGCAGACCTTCGATCTTGGATTGCTGCCACTTTTCTCCCATCCATGCTGATGCGATTAGGTGAGATGACATACGATGAAATTCGCACTTGTTAATCTTGGCAAAAAGTCACTATTCATGGAGTATATTATGGATAAGAAGGAAATCATATGTGTGTTCCTTTGAGCTTGGTGTTAAGACCAAGGTATCATCAAGTTAGAAAACAAGAAAACGGCCAAGAATCTCCCGAAAAGCATCATTCATCAGATGTTGGAACACATCATCAGCATTTATGAGCGAAAAGGGCACAACCATCTTTCCAAAATGTTCATATAATGTTCTATATTTTTCGTCTCCCATCCGTCACCGGGCTTGATGCAAACCAACTTGGAAGATCCTCGAAGATCAACTGAGGAAAGTCGTTTGCCAGAATAGAGATGATCAAGAAGCTCATGGATCGGGCGTAACGGATAACGAATTCAGGTTCCGCTCGAGCCACCGATAGTCGACACAAAGATGCAACAACCCAAGCTTTTGCTTAATGAACAAGATGGGGGAGCCAGCTTCAGGTTTGAATTGTCGAATAAAACCAAGGCAAAGATAGAACATTTCAAGTTCACGAGTTCTATCAACAACGTCTATACGGACATGTGGTGAGAATCCGTTAATGAACCATCAATAGAAATTAACGAAGCCTAGGAAGGATTGCACGTCCTTGCTGCTACTTTTTTTCCCATTCGTGATGACCGGATTAGGTGAGATGGAATACGATGAAATTCGCACATGTCAATCTTAGGATAAAGTCCTTATTCACGGAGTCTTTTAAGGATAAGAAGGAAATGTGCGTTCCCCTGAGCTTCGTGCAAAGAACAAGGTATCATCAAGTTAGACAACAAGAAAATGGTCAAGAAACTTTTTAAAAGCAGCATTCATCAGATGTTGGAACACATCAGGAGCATTTGTGAGCCCGAAGGGCGTAGCCATGTATCCAAAATGTTCATACAATGTTCTAGACTTTTCGTCTCCCATTCATCACCGGGCTTGATGCAAACGGGGTTGTGAGATCCTCGATGATAAAGTGAGGAAAGCAGTTTGCAAGTGTAGAGATGATCAAGAAGCTCATGGATCGGGCGTAACGAATAACGAATTTAGGTTCCGTTCGAGCCACCGATAGTGGACACAAAGACGCAACTAGCCAAGCTTCTTTTTAAATGAACAAGATAGGGGAGCCAGCTACAGGTTTGGAGTGTCGAATAAAACCAAGGCAAACGTAGAACATTTCAAGTTCACGAGTTCTATCAACAATTGTACGCACATGTGGTGAGAATCCGTTAATTAACCGTTGATAGAAATTAACGAAGCTTAGGAAGGATTGCACGTCCGTAAGACGAGTGGAGACCTTTGATCTTGGATTGCTGTTACTTTTTTCCCATCCGTGGTGACGTGATTAGGTGAGATGGCATACGATGAAATTCGCACATGTCAATCTTGGGATAAAGTCCTTATTCACGGAGTCTGTTAAGGAAATCAACTGTGCGTTCCTTTGACCTTGGTGTGAAGAGCAAGGTACCATCAAGTTAGACAAAAAGAAAATGGCCAAGAAACTCCCGAAAAGCATCATTCATCAGATGTTGGAACACATCAGGAGCATTTGTGAGCCCAAAGGTCATAGCCATGTATCCAAGATGTCCATACAATGTTCTAGATTTTTCATCACCGGGCTTGATGCAAACCGGGTTTTAAGGTCCTCGAAGATCAACTGAGGAAAGCAGTTTGCAAGTCTAGAGATGATCAAGAAGCTCATGGATCGGGCGTAATGGATAATGGATTCAGGTTCCGTTCGAGCGACCGATAGTCGACACAAAGACGCAACAACCCAAGCTTCTTTTTAATGAAAAAGATGATGGGGGGGGGGTGCGAGCTTGAGGTTTGGAGTGTCGAATAAATCCAAGGCAAAGGTAGAGCATTTCAAGTTCACGAGTTCTATCTACAACTGCACGCACATGTGGTGAGAATCCCTTAATGAAACGTTGATAGAAATTAACGAAGCCTAAGAAGGATTGCATGTCTATAAGAGGAGTGGAAACCTTCGATCTTGCCACTTTTTTCCCATCTGTGGTGACGCGGTTAGGCGAGATGGCATACGACGGAATTCCCACGTGTCAAACTTGGCAAAGAGTCCCTATTCACGGAGTCTGTTAAGGATAAGAAGGGCGTGTTCTTCCGAGCTTGGTGTGAAGACCGAGGTAGGTATTATCAAGTTAGACAACAAGGAAACGGCCAAGAAACTCCCGAAAAGCACCATTCATGAGGCGTTGGAGCACATCAGGAGCATTTGTGAGCCGAAACGGCATAGCCATGTATCCAAAATGTTCATACGATGTTCTGGATTTTCGGACCGGACAAGGCTTCATAAGGCCGGTGTACGGTCCGCAATTTTCATTTCGGAGACATCCTTGAAGTCACCGTATGTTGTTGATAGGAAATGGATGGTCTCCATGGCGGACAGTACTCGAACACGATTACACGAACAGGGAATTAGTGAAAATTGCACACGGTTAACATGAGATCCTTCTACGCCATTCGGTCGATAGAATACAGATATCAGGGTCGATGACGAAGAATCTCGATCGTAACAGCCAACAGCGATTTCAAGAGTTTGGATTGGTTGAATGACGGCGGGAAGGAGAAAATAGACAACTTCACAAAGAGCGAAGAAGGGTGAGATAAAAGAAGACTTCGATGGTCTGCTACGAGGGATAGCAGTAGATTCTACACCATCACAATGAATACGATCAAGAGTTGACCAGCACTCTAAACAATATTCTACGGGACCTGTAACTTTTCTGTTGCTCTGTGGCAGCATTTTCACATGCGTGATATGGAAACATGCGAAGCTTTATGAATCCTCCAAGCCTCCGGATAGATCCAGGGGCGGAGTTATGGTTATAAAACCGTTGTACACAATGATCCCACCCGAGACAATCTTTACATTCAAATCCTTCATCAGAACAGAGGTCGTTATGATACCGTGCTTTGGTTGTATACACGCTAATTTGTTATGAAATCGGTGACCATAGAGATTTTGGGCCAGGCAAGTCCTTGCGATCATAATATTTCATACTTCCACGAGTCCGGTGCTCGGCCATAATGTTAAACTCGTCTGTCTATCCACGAGATGACCTTGGCATGGTCACCTTATTCCTTGCCGATGGAGAATCCGGAATAGCACACACCCTTCCATGCATGCAATAAATGCCTTTTTGCACGATGCCAATGAGTCATTAAGAGTCATGTGTTTACGAATCGAATCGTGTGCTAGTTAGTTAAGAATATGGAATGCAGGCGCCAGTGATAATACAGTGGGTGGAGTCACGCACGTGGAGAACTACATGAGAAGCGTTGCAATCAGCACAACCATCGGCGACAATGCGAGTGATTGGAGGTGGCGATTGCTAAACAGAATGCAAAGTCATCGATGTGATTACTCTCTAGCTAGCTAGCTAGCTAGCATCCTAAGGAATGTTTGGAGTTAAAATGTGGCATGACATAGGGTTTGGACGAGAGTTGATGATGGTCGTCCTCGTGTGAAACCAGAAACAGAAGAAGAAGAAGAAGAAGAAGAAGAAGAAGAAGTTAGGGTCTCGCTCGCTCTGCGTTCTTCTTGCTCCTCCTCACACACAGTAGTCCATGGACTATGATGGGTTTGGCCGCGGCTTTGGCGGCTGCCGGGATCGCTGGATCTACTCACAGAGAACCTTGCGCTCTCTCTGCATCTCATCTCTATGAGTGAGTGAGTGAGTGAGTGAGTGAGTGAGGCAGGCAGGCAGGCAGCAAGCGATTTTCTGAGGCCGCTATCTTGATCCATGGTTTCTTTGACTAACTACCTCGTCCACTCACTCCTCCTCCTCCTCTCCCCCTCCTCCTTTGTTGGCGGCGTCTCTTCTCTTCTTGAATCTGAGCTCGTCTTTGTGACGAGGAGTGATGAATGCATTTCGTTAGGTTTTTTTAGTTGCAGTTGTGGCGGTCTGGAAGGAAACCCTGGTTTTTACTCTGGCAGGGTTAGCCCTCCTGCCCGTTCCTGTCCCGTCCCGTCCCGTCCCATGCGCCTCTTCTGTACCTCTCTGTGTGTGTGATCCGATCTATAGTCCCTCTCCCTCTCCCTCCCTCCCTCACAGACGGGGTCGGATCTCCGCTCCGTTGCGTGGAAGCGGACGAGTGGTGCCCTGTCTGCCGCAAGATGCCACTTTTGGGATGGAACTGGGCGCCACACGCCTGTTTGTATTCTTATGTGTATGCATCGGCATCGCTGAATGATTGTCTTGTAGATTGTCAAGAGCCAACAACACAAGATAATCGTCGGTTCTTGAGGGATTGCCAAGCCGGAGCTATGGAGGCGATTGTCCTGGGCATCTAATGTCTGTGTGCTGTGCCGTGCCGTGCCGTGCCATGCGATCCGATCCGCACATCATCATCAAAGGGCGCGGCCTCGCAAACCATAAAGGTTAGCTGTTTTTTTTTATTATTTGCTTGCTTGCTTGGTTGGTTTGTCTGTTTGGAAGGAAGGAATGCATCCATCATCATCATCATCATCCTCATCGTCATTGTTTGGACGTTGCGTGCCTGCCTGCCTGCATTCCCGTCGTGGCAGCGGAACTGCATGAGTCTCAGGTTTGATGGAATCTGCTTTGTTTGTGTAGGATTAATTATCGTGTGGTCTGGCTTGTTTGTTTTGCCTTGTTGCCCATCTTTAACCGGTTTCCTGCACTCAATGTATGCACTCATGCGTGCATGGATGATATGATGATGACGATGATCGGATTTCTTGCTCGTTTTTCAATGTGGCATACCCAGAATGTGGACTCGCTTGTCTCTTCTCTCTGATCTGACGGGCGCACGTATTCTTGCCGTCTGAATGCGCCCACGCCCACGCCCACGTAGTGTGAAACCGCCCACGCCCACGCCCACGCCCGTGCCCGTGCCCACGTAGTGTGAAACCGCCCAAGCCCTAGCCCTAGCCCTAGCCCTAGCCCTGGCCCTGGCTCGTTTCAGGGAGCCTGCATTGCACTGCACGCCCTTCATCTCTCTCTCTCTCTCTCTCTCTGTGCTCTGCTTGCTTGTTCCCAGCCAGCATTGCACGCCCTTCATCTCTGTCTGTGTGCTCTACTTCAAGAAGTGAAGCCTGCATTGCACGTTGTTCTGCTTTGCTCCCTCTTTCCTATTGGATTGCTTTGAGTCCATACCAGAGACAGGCAGGCAGTATGGTTTCCAAGAGCTTGCAACACATTGCTGTGACGGTCGCTGTCATCTGTCTCATGTGGGAGCTCCCGCTGTATTCGTGGCTCCTGAAGCCCGTACTTCAAGTTGCTGTATGGAGATGTCGCCCAGGCATCCTCGACCTGCTTCGTATGCTCGCTTCCTTCCTCGCCCTCTTCTTTGGGGTGATCATTATCAAGGCACGATTCGACGACTATGCGGATCTGATGCGGTTGGAGGAGGAGCGCCAGCCTCAACCTCATCATCATCATCATCATCATCATCATCAGCAGCAGCAGCTCTCCCCTACCATGTAAGTGGGCCTTGGTTCTTCCGTCTTTCTTCCCTCGTCAGTCAGGCTTGTTTTAGTATTATGTATGCGCTATGGTCTGACATGACATGTCTTTCCTTGTAATGTCTTTAGATTCAAGAACCCCATCGATGATATGGTGGATGGAAGTGGGGGAGCCGAGGATGAAGAAGAAAGACGGCGCAGCAAAAGGGCTTCCATGAAGAAGAAAGCCAAAGCTGTCGCCGGATTCGCCTTGGAGCTCGCTATTAGGATGGTCCTGCAACAGCACCACTAATCTTGCCACGTGCTTCTCGCTCTTGCCTGGATCCTGTTTTCCTTTTATTGGGGCTCGTTATTTAGTAGCCCCACTTTTGTAAGGACAACGCAGAAAGAAAGAACTGCTTTCCATATGGGGGGCTATGACACAGCCCATACTTGTTCTTCTTTTTTGTATGATCTATGAAGCATTGACTGAAAGCAGTGCTTTCAGTTAATCAAAGAACTCAAACGCTTTGAAATCAAGAACTCTTTCAGCAAAAGAAAATTTTAATACGAAATGCAGCTTGCCTTTTTACTGTTCACACTCTAAGATCAGTAATTATTGAGCAGAAATGAGTGTTCAGGAGGAAAAGCTGTAATATAGTTTAAGCTCTTCCAGTGACAGATGTGATGTTTTGTGTTTACTTCAGCCGTACAATCAGTCTATAGGAGCGAGCAGCACATGTGCATGTAATCTCCTTCTTTGGTGAGACAATCCCTTTCATTGTTACTGTGACTGGTGAGACGATCCTTTGTTACTGTGACTAGGCAGGAGCGGGCTGCCCCAAGCAAGTACTTGGAGCCATCTCATCAAAGGAGCTAGCCTCACCCTCGTCGTCGTCGTCGTCGTCGTCGGATGTGCTACCTAAGAGCCAAAGCCCAAATGAGGGTATGGCAATTCCTTCTGGACGGCCGCCGGGAATCAAGGGCAGTTTACTGCGGTCAGTGGAAGCAACACGAGGGTTCACCACCTGAATCCTTGAAAACAAGACCTGAATACCTGTTTCACTCACATCCGGGGTGTAGCTTGGTATCCATCTCCTCGTTCAATTCCAACTCAGGGTGATTCCCGGGAATTTCCAAAGGAGTTGGGGGAATACATAGTCCGAGTGGCGTAAATGCTTGCCCATGAGTAAGAGGCTTCTAGGATTAGCTGCACTCTAGAGGTGCAATGCTTGGTCCATGTACAATGGTAATGAAGATAGAAGAAGCCTCAATCAATATTGGCTTGCAGAACTAAAGACAATGGAAATGTTCCTCGCATGTCCCTGCTGAATATGATACAGAATTGATACGATTACGATGAGAATAGTTCCTAGCAGTTGATCTGGTATGCTGCTGACAGAAGTGGCTTTGTACCTCATTATGGTCTAGTAAGATGCTCTTGGTACACTTTTGTTCTAATAAGTATCAGTGCATGTTCCTGAATATACGACAGACACATGGGTATTCATTTGGCTATTGTTCTAGTTGTCTGTACATTATGCTGCAGTTTACCTTGTCTGATATACTCTTCTGTTATTCTGGTACTCATGACGAAAACAATTCTTTAGGGATAAATTTAAAACGCTCCCAATCATCATGCTCCAGCAGCATGCCTTCTGTTCAAGTGATCTATAAGTGTCTCACAAGGTATGTACTACCATTCAGCAGCATTCACTTCAAAGTCCATTGGATGAACTGGAAACCTGCACTTATACCATTGAGTTCTCTTACTGTGCGGCAGTGAGAAGCTCCTAATGGAATGGGCTGAGTGGTACAGTACATTGGTTGGGTTTGAGGAGGTGTGTACTATACGCTGGCCATATTCTGCATGCTTACATAGTTATCTCTGTTTTAAAATTCTGTGATCGAAACTAAAGCTAGACTCTGTGTTTGATGCATGCAATGTAAGCACACCTCAAGATTATGCTATATATATATATATACTTATGTGCATCTCATTCCAAGTGCAGCTATGTGATTACTCAAAACCTCGACATTCTAACTGTTGTGCTACACATTTGTATAAAATAGAGAAAGGCCTATCAACATATTTAGCGTTATCACATTCTGACATTGTTATTCGTAAGCTAGTGGTTGTACGAAACAAACACTTCTTTTACTTATTGGATGAAAGAGTTCATGTCATTCCTACCTTCCGTATTGAAAATGTCTAGAGATATTCAAATGAACATATGTTTATCATATCTTCAGATATCCAAGAATCATGGTTCTTTATAATCCTTCCCTTATTGGTGTCATCGATGATATGAATCGTAAGTGTATCGCGATGGTCTAATACCTTATGAAGCTAACCGAAGCTGAAAACGAAAAGTATGGGATTGCTTTTATATTTCGTGCATATCTGGTTAATGTTTTGCACCATCAAATTTATCTTATCATAAAAGTTTGTTTTTGTCATTCTTAGAAAATTAGCGTTCAATATTCTATTTAAAAAGTTTGGAGTTATAATCTTATATATTGGCCATTAGTGATAAATTGATAACGTGTGCTAAAGTTTGAAAGGTTTCAACACAGTTTTTTGCTGTATAACGGCAAATATATATTGGCCCTGAGTTTTTAGCAAAGGTGTTGTGTTCCCCATAGTTTTGCATGTAGTTCCGAGTCCAGAGGTAATTCTTTGGAGGCATAACGGACTCTAAATCCTCGAGAAATTTAAGGGTATCCAACACATGCTATAACAACATGCCTAACTGAAGTCATGCCAAAAATGTCGAATTCACTAGTCATGATGTGCACTTACTCTTAGACCAGTTTACATGCTCATTGGTATGTTTGGTGTCCATCTGTTCTGTATATTACTGTTTCGTACCCAAATTTGTGGAGGTACAAGTTTCTCCTACTGTGAATATCTATTCCTAGTTTCTTGCTTGCTTGAATGCTTCAGCTGGCCTTGGGATTGACTCTAAGGGGATAAAGCTCAACGTGGGTAGTTGCCTCTTTCTTTCCCTGATTTTCTGTTTGAACTCTCTTATCTTTTTCAATTTAGGGTTACATTGTTCTCATGATAATAAATGCATATTCCCTTTTTCATCTGTGTATTGTTTTTCCAGGAATCTCATGATAGTAAATGCATATTCCCTTTTTCATCTGTGTATTGTTTTTCCAGGAATCATGCTCTGATTCTTTGGAAAGTGGAGATGAGATGTATTTCCCAGCACTACAAGATGGTGAAGTTGGAAAAACAGCAGTGGTATGTTTGGTACCTACAAATGGAAGCTATTATTACATGTGGTTACTGCTTATATTAGAACTTGAAAAGCTTGTACTTGTATTTTGCAGCACTTTTGGATGGATAAACCATCAAAACATGCCCGAGTTGGTGCCACAGTTGATGTAGCAACTATAAGCCAAGATAGGGAAATAGCCGTGCCATTGTATGAACGGGCAGGGATCGGAGCTTTGATAGAGGGAGAAACAGAGTTACATAATATATTGAGGGGTAAATAGAATATGTCTCAAAGTCCAAATACAGGATTTGATGCTGCCACGGAGTATCACTTAAAAACAATAAAAAAGTACTTCTTGTGCATTTTTAAATTTATTCTCTTCTCTTCTATGCTTATTAGATTTTAGGCCCTGTATGGAGTCATTCGGCTATTCGGTGCTTAATCATCTGAAGACACACAATGAGTATTATTTACTTTCGTAGTCATGCCATTTCTATGATCTGAGTGTGCCTAAATTGCGCTATCATTCGTTTCTTGTGCATCTGTAGTTGTAGATGACTTCTTTAATATAAACTTTTGCTTATTAAGTTATTGAAAAGATTGAGACTATGATAAAAATCCTCATTATATCAGTTTGGGTACCATGTAATTCAGGAGTTTCAAACACAGTAATAAAGGGCCAAAGTGTTTTAACTGTGGATCATACAGTCACACCCTCAAAGATTGTCAAAGGCCCCGAGATAATACTGCTGTAAGTAATGCAAGGAAACAGATGGCAGCGAAACGAAGCTCTGAAGCTCGAACTGCATCTAGATATTATCATCAGTCTCCAGGTGGAAAATTTGATGATATGAAGCCTGGTGTTCTTGGGAGTGAAGTAAGGCAATTCCTTGGCATTGGGGTATGTAGCATCTCATGCAATTCTTTCCTAGATTGCTTTTCTACGTTCTATCGAACTGGTATCTTTGTTTCGTATGCATTACCCTAGGAAAAGTACAGGTTCCTACTAAAAATAGCACTGAAAACTATGTACTCGTTATTATTTATCTAGGAAGGTGCTAGCTTGTTCTTTTTTGCCTGTCAATATCAGATGGCCCAATGTTCCTGAAAGGTTTATTGAATCTTTTTCTTGCTTCTGATGTTCCATGTTTCTTTTTGGGTTTATCTGGCGACATATTATAAGCAGAATCATTTGGGTGAGGGTTAGGTGATTCAGGATCCTCATGAAGCCTGGAATTTTTGTTTGAGTTTTTTGGGAAATGCTATTTTCTTACTTTAGCATCTTATGTGCAGGAGCCAGATCCACCCCCTTGGCTCGATCAAATGTGGGAATTAGGCTATCCTCCTGGGTACCTTGGTATATTGTTCATTCTTTAACTTTCTTGCCTGATATTCACAATGTCAAGTACATCAAAAATCTTATGCATTGTCTAAGTGCTCCTCTTCCATGCACATTGTCATTGTTCGGCTTCCTTTCCATACTCTTTGAAATCTTGTAAGAACTTTGCAAGCATAAGATTTCGATTACAAGCCCTCAATAAATACGCAAGCTCATCAAACAGAGAGGAGCATATTAGTAGGAGTTGGAATCATTTCAACAATCTTCTTCATTACAATCTTGCATTTCTTAACCTTCCTCTTTATGGGCAATTTGTCCAAATCACTAACCTCAGTAAGGTAACCATATAAAACTCTCTTTTCTTGCATACAATCCTCACGGATTCGCTTCAAATCGGGTCCCTTCCATTCCGGGGAGGCCATGCCACATACACATCACACGTAACCGATCTTCACGTCCTCTGTGGCAAGACTTGAAATGATTTTCTAGTCTTTCAGCCTCTTTAAGCCCATCCAGAGTTGCAGGGTATTCAACAATCACTTGGCCACGATGACCTCCTTTTCCCCACGACGATTTTGGCCGACCAAGTTTATGACCAATCCCTGAACAACAACAAAGACGTTTCTTATAAGACGGGGGTTGTATGACCAATAGCTGTACAGCATGAAGAATGTTAACTGCTATGCTATATACGTACAACTTTCGGTGAAAGATACTGCTTACAACATGCCTTCATTTGGCACTTAGCGTTCTGGATACCAACTGTTGGATATGGCCATTGCCTTAAGACTACACATTGTCGTGACGCTAATGGCGCACGGAGGTGGATATGCCGGTTTGGTGGGGGTGAGTGTCGTGACGCCAATGGCGCACGGTGTGACCATATAAAGAGATCGTGAAGTATTGCATATCTTACTCATATAAACAAACTTATTAATAATATACGTTTATTTGTACAAATGGTTATCTCATCTTGTCTTGTTCTCATCTAGAGGTCTTAGGTTCGAATCTCTTTCCCTTATCTTTGTGTGAGTGAGGGCTAACATCGAGCTTGCCGACGGACGTCTGACCCACCTTTGCGGATAGAGGCCCGACGCTTGTCCGCGCACGCGACATGAACAACATGACATCTGGTGAACCCGACGTGAAATGTCGCGGGGTGGTCCGATGGCAATATCATGTGAGCTCATGGTGTTCTCACAAATAGCACATGTTCTAGAAGGGATGCTAGAAGGAGAAACTGGCGTTGGACGGCTTGGATTACCATTTGCATGCCGATCAACAAGAAGGTTTCGAGAAGGTGACTTCGATGGAGGGTATAAGAGCTTCTCGTGCGCTAAGCGCATGTTCATGTTTGCACAAGAAGATCCAGTCTACGCGCAAGACTTTTTCGATCATTTGGTCGAAGAAGGTGCGCTAGATGGGGAGATCGAAGACATGAATGAAAGTGACCTCATCGACTCTTTTGAGCACGTTGAACAATACATCCCAAGCAAAGGAGATAGACAAAAAGGAAAAGTCGAACAAAGAAACCATGATCAACGTGAACAAGAGCGCGACAAAAAACATCATGATGTGGTAACTATAGTTGAGAATATCTATGATAACCACAAAAGCCATGAGAATGATGACAGGGAGGTTGAACATAATCTTGAGTGCGAAAGAAAAGAAGAACCTTGCGATTATGTGGGTAAACTAAGTGCAGGCCCTTATCATGAAGAAGGTAATGGAGGAACATATGAGAAAGGAAGGGATCGTTGTGAAGAAGAGGAAACGGGTAGGGTATGTCTAAGCCCTAACCATCAAGAAGATAAAGAGCAGTGCAAAGAGATGACGGGAGGATTTTGTGTCGACGAGCGAGAGATCAATAACGTCGACAAGGCGCGAGAGATCCACAATGTTGAAGAAAAGAATGGTGTGCTAAAGGATGTATCGTCATCAACATCAAGGGAAACTACATCGACATCAACAAAAACCAAGATAACGAAGTCGACATTGAATACATCGATAAGGGAGAGTACATTATCGACGACAAGATTTACATTACCCTTATCATCACAAAAAACTACAAAACCATCATCATCACCAGAACAAATGCTATTAAAGTGGTCATCAACATCATCTTGTCTACAACGAAGAAGAAAGATGTGGAAGCGAAAAAGAAGATGATTTCTTCTATACGTTTGCCGCAAACATCGTTCACATCATCATCATAATCAACGTCGTCGCGAGGGATCAGTTGATCGTGAGTGGTGTTACTCCAAGAATAGAAGGGATTCTCAAGAAGAGGAGCGTTGTAGCCATGGCCGTGAAGAGGCCCGTGACCCATCTCATCGTCGCGATGCAAACTTCGACCAAGAGAGGTGTGATCATCGTCGCAAAAGAACCCATTGGCAAGACAACCTACACAGAAAGAAAACCAAAATGAAGCAATCCAAGAGACGAAAAGAGAACAAATAGAAGAGGTCAAGAAAGAAAAGAAAGAAAAGATCGAGAGATGAATTGAAGAGAAATAGGAAGAAGAGAAAGAAGAGGAGACGTTGGCGCTCCCCACATCGTTATGGTCGTGATCATCGCCGAGATAATTGCCGCTATATCGACCTGAACAAGTCAAATCAAACACAAAAGAAAAATGAAAAACCGGGTGAAGAACAACAAGAGAAAAAGAGAGAAGAGGAAGAACATAAAGAGGTATTGCCGATATCGCTATCATTATCGGAGTTGCAGCCAAAGATGTCACCAACATCTGCTAGTGCTAGCAATACCCAACCATAAAGGATATCGTCTTCAATGTCGATGTCGATACTATGGCCACTGCTGTCGTCTACGGGGCCAGTGGACACGTAAATACATTCAAAAAAATCTATGCAACAAAAGGAAAAAGAAAGTAATACATAAGAAGGATGAGAGAGAAAAAGTAAACGAGGAAGAGGCTGAAGAGGACAAATGAGGAAGCCACTACCACAACGCCGCTATCGCCGCAACCATCAATCACTTGTTGTCGCCGATCATCACCTACAAATTGACCATCATCGAATACATAAGGACCTCACCATCACCTCTTCTCCACCTCCTGTGGCTGCATTCGCCAAGAGCTCCTTCGAATTGCAGTGAAAACCTCCATTTTGTTGAAGAAGCTTTATCTTCACCCTCTGCAAACGTCCATATCTCTTTTAGCCTATTTTCTATGCAAACAAATGTGTGTGTTTACACACGTGGACACATGCAAAAACACACACACATGCACATGTGTATGATTACACATACATGAATGTATAAAAGCACAAACACATATGTTAATGAGAGTACACGTGCACACACAAACACACATGTATAAGAGTGCACACACAAACACACAAACGCACAAGCACAATAAGCATACACAAGTGCACTAAATAGCTCGTAAGTATAAGTATAATTATCATGGACCGTGTTCCTCTTGGGCATATGCTGGAGGATATGCCGGTTTGGTGGGGGTGAGTGTCGTGACGCCAAACGTCGTGTACGCCTAAACCCTAAACTCTATCTTTGGTCCGTATCGTGTACGCCTAGACCTTCCATGTCGCGTCGTCGATGAAAGTCACGAAGTATGAAGCACCACCAAGGGACTGATGCGGCATAGCACCGCACACGTAGGAGTGTACTAAGTCAAGTGGGCTTGACTCCCGTGGTGTCCATGTCGGGTGGGGCACCGTTGTCTGCTTACCGTCCTAGCAGTGTCGTAGAACTGATGGTTGGAGAAGGAGAGTTTCGGGATATATCCGGCTCTGGATAGGTGGATGATGCCGGATTTGCTTAAATGCCCAAGTCTTCTGTGCCAGAGCGATGATACCGGAAGATCTACCAAGAAGAGTCCACTCTCTCTGAGAGTGACGTATAGCAGGTACAGTGAATGTACCTTGGGTCCACGGGCAAGGAGGAGGTTAACGCGGTGAAATGTCCAGCCTCCAGTAGCGAAGCCAGCACGGATGCCTGCTTCATCAAGTTGTTCCACCGAATTTAGCGATCTTCGCAGGCCGTGGACGTGGCGCACGTTGTGTAGAACTAATGTAGCACCTCCGAGGTGACTCAGTTCTACCGATCCAATGCCGACTACTGCACAATGCTGAGAGTTACGAACACGTACCGGTTAGAAATTCCTAGCCGCATAGCTGCAGAATTGTGATCTGAATGGAGTCATGTGGTAGAAAGCACCGGAGTCGAGGAGCCGTAGTACCATGTTCTGCCGTAGAGGTCGAACCACAGTAGTTGACTTCTTTGGTTCGGTTAGATTGTCCGGCTCATTGAGCCCTCTCGTTCTTAGCCTTGAGAGCACGACAACCAGCTTTGATGTGTCCGGGCTTCTTGTAGTAGTTGCTGATGCTCTTGTCGCGGGACTTGCTCCGACTCCGTAAGGTGCTCGGGCCTTAGGAGGAGCTTCGGCTGCGATGGTGCCGATCACTAGATTCTTGAACTGCGTAGGCTTAACCTGACATGCTCTGCTCGAATGACTTTGTCCGGGCATCTTCGGAAAGTATTGCCCCGGTAGCAGATGCTTAAGTCATTGCCGTGGATGAGGCATTGCAGATCGTCGTTACAAAGGTTTCCCGGGACAGAGGCACATTACTAAGCAAGATAAAGGCATGCAACTCTTCTTCGATCGTCATACCTTGGGAAGACAACTGTGCAATGATGAATTCATATGCACTAAGGTGAGCCATAACTGAGTCAGACTCTTTCATCAGTAGGTTAGCAAGGCAAGATCAAGGAAGATTAACTATTGATTAATCTGAGCAAGAGAAGAAGAGAAAGAACGACATAGTTAGGCACGAATGAGAGCTCTGTGTATTCACAATATGCAACAGTTTAAAAGTCCGCGTGAGAATGATACAAAACCTGGTTTTTGACCAAGTTAGGACAAAAGGCCCTTATTCTCCTAAATTACAAACATAGCCCAATCTGGGCATATAGGTGTGAATGTGGCCATTAGACCACATTCGAAACTCCTAAAACATAAGTAACAAAAAAATACAAAGTTACAAGAATCGTTAGTACTTCTGCCGGAGTACTAATAGATCCCAGAGTGGACTGTCCCGGAGGTGCCGTTACTGTTCTGCTTTCCGCTCCACACCCATAAGCTCTCTCAAGGATCAGAACCGATCCACACGAAGACTCTTGGTCATTGTATCCGCTACGTTGTCCGTCGTGGAGACCTTCTCCAGGCTTAGCTTTCCTCGCGTTACGCATTCCCAGGCCAAGTGGTACCGGACTTCAATATGCTTCGACGCGTTGTGGTGTACCGGGTTACGTGCTAGAGCAACGGCCCCTTGGCTGTCGCTGAAGACCACCGGAGTCCAGGTCGGGTCGGATTGTCGGAACGTTACCGCTAGTCTACCGAGCCATAAGGCTTCCTTAGCAGTATCCGACGCTGCTACGTACTCCGCTTCCGTAGTCCGAAGTTTCGACTGCTACGAGATGGATCCGTGTCCGAGCTTGGAGCAGTAACTGGACGTAGATTTTCGGCTGTCGATGCAGCCTCTGTAGCCCGAAGTGGACGCGAATCGGGAGTCTTGCCGGAGTGGACGCGAATCGGGAGTCCTGTTGGAGCGGTTTTTGTAACCGTTAATGGCCCGGGACTGCGCTTTTACGTAGATTAGATTTCGAACTTCACGATTTAATCGCAAATACAAAAGTTACTGGGTTTTCTCTGCAAGCACCGCGGAAAACGTCGTAACTAACTCTCTGGCTGTCAGATTGAGGAGCTCTTTGGCTCAGTGTTCTCTTTGCAACAAGATTCACACACTGGTGGTGTCGGTTTGCAGATCTAAGACTCTGCGTTTTTCTGTAGAATCAAAAAATAAGCTGTACGGTGGTGTTTTTTGCAGAGTGTGGGGGCAATGATCTACCACGAGCAGCAACAAGTACCAGATGTATGCTTTGATGGGTCGGAAAACCTGCAGCTCTGATACCAATTGTTGGAGATGGCCGTCAGCTTAAGACTGCAAGTAATGAGGTTAGCAAGGCAAGATCAAGGAAGATTAAC
>CAKZGI010000374.1 GCA_936914905.1 uncultured Trichormus sp.
ACTCCTGACTCCTGACTCCTGACTCCTGACTCCTGACTCCTGACTCCTGACTCCTGACTCCTAATCGTCACAAACAACTTTTTCAGCAAGCCCTAATTACTATTTCCTAAAAAATGTCCAATTAAATAAAGAGAACCACATAAAACAACTAGGTTATCTCTAGAGGTGAAAGCAGCATCTAAAGCCGAAAATACATCTGGATAGGTGCTGCAAAAACCTAAATCTGGGCAGGTTTCATTAGCTAATTTTGATAAGTGGTCAGGATTGGCTGAATTATTATCCGGGACTGGTACTAAATATAATTTATCTCCTGTTTTCAATAATGCTTGAAAAATATCACTATGATCTTTGGTGGCTAACATTCCAATTACCCAGGTTATATGGGTACTGAAACTATCTACATAATTTCTTAAAACTTGTGCTGATGCTGGGTTATGTGCGCCATCAATTAATAATTGATAATTCTGATTATTATGTTTCCAGGTGAACCATTGCATTCTTCCTGGCCATTTGGTTTTTCCGATACCATTAATAATGGTTTGTTCAGAAATTTGCCAACCTTGTTCTTGTAATATTTCTAAAGCTGCTAAAGCCAAAGTGGAATTATGTAATTGAATTTGTCCTCTTAATGGTAGATGATATCTAATTGATTCAGGATTTTCAATTTGGTGTAAACTTGGAGGGTGATTTCCCGCAGGATATTTTGAATTTTGAATTTTGAATTTTAAATTTTGAATTTTATAGTATTCTGCCCATCCTGGGTTAATTTCTTGAGCAGGTTGAGGGGCAATTATAGGGCATTGTAATTCTAAGCTGCGTGATCGCACAACTTTTTCAGCATCTGCTGGCAATTGTCCCATTACTACAGGACATCCAGGTTTAATAATACCTGCTTTTTCTCCGGCAATATCAGCAACTGTCGGACCTAATTGTTGCCAATGTTCTCGACTAATGGAAGTAATCACCGTTACTAAAGGTTCAGGGCAAACATTAGTAGCATCTAAACGCCCTCCTAATCCCACTTCCACTACCGCCACATCAACTTTTTGTTGTGCAAAATATAACCAAGCTGCTGCGGTAATTACTTCAAACTGGGTTGGTGATTCTTCTTCCAGGTCAATAGCAGATAGAACTTGTAGTATTAATTGAGAGAAACTTTCTGGATTGATTCGCTGTTCATTTATACAGATACGTTCTGTCCAATCTACCAAATGCGGGGAAGTGTACCGTCCTGTACGATAACCAGCTTCGGTGAGTACGGAGGAAAGATAAGCGCATACAGAACCTTTGCCATTAGTTCCACCAACATGAATTAGAGGAACTTGATGATGGGGATTGTCAAGATTTGCTAATAATTTGACAATGCGTGTTAGTCCCAGATTGACACCAAAATGCTGAAGGGGTTGGAGTAAGGAATCTATATTCACAGTGACTGGGGAAGATGGGGGTGATGAGGGAGATGGGGAGATGGGGAGATGGGGAGAAATAAATTCAAAATTAAAAAACCCCTATTCCCTATCCCCTATTCCTTTAGTTAGTCATTAAGCCTCTAGTTAGTCATTAAGCTTCTTTGTTCAAAAAGTTTTGTACTTGTCTAATAGCAGCAGCGCCGATGTTAAAAGCAGCCCAACCAGCAGCAATGGCTACTGGTGCTAAAACGATGATTACACGGCTATCAATGTCCATATCTAGAAGCCCTCTATTATGTAGAAATTAAAGATTTGTCAACAGTTATCAATTTTTATTTTGATCTGAAGTGGGGTATTTTTCCAAGGAGAAGTGTAAAGAATGATTAACTTGGTGAGTGGTCAGTGGCAAAAGGCAGAAATTTTTCCCCATCTTCACCTCTTCACCATCTCCCCCATGTTCCCTTTCCTCAATCCCTACCTAAAACCAATATCTGTCCCTTTGCCGGCGTGAACTAGGGCTAATTTGTGGTATTTTTCGGCGTGTTCTATGAGTTCTGCGGTTTCGGTGTCTGTGAGTTGACGGACAATTTTAGCGGGGATGCCGACTACTAGGGAAAATGGGGGTATGTCTTTGGTTACTACTGCACCTGCGCCAATTATGCTACTATGACCAACTCTGACTCCATTTAAAATTATTGCGCCAATGCCTATTAAACTTCCACGTTCAATATGGGCAGAATGTACCACAGCACGATGCCCTATAGTTATATGATCTTCTAATATTATTGGCAGACCAGGATCACCATGCAAAATGGCCCCATCCTGAATGTTTGTGCATTCGCCAATTTCAATGCGTTCTACATCTCCTCTAACTACTGCGCCATACCATAAGCTCGCACCTGCTGCGATGTTGACTGAACCAACAACAACGGCATTGGGTGCAACAAAGGCGGCTTGAGAAAAATCGGGAGATGTCCAGTAGGAAACAGTAGACACGATAGAATATTGATATGGTACCCAGGAACACTGGAAAAACTCCAACCTTTGAGGCTGGTTGCACAACTAGGATATCACAGCCGTTTGCTCTGTATGCTAAGGAAGGCACTACTGAGAATTGCTGTTGCTGCAACTCATTATTTTGCGGTGGTGAGCAAGTAACTCAAGGTGGTGGAGCCGAAGTGTTAAATCCAACCTATTGGTGCTGGTAAAGACAAAATTATGCTTGTACGCACTTCATGATGAATCCAGGCTTGCAGTACCCAATATTTGGCCCTGAAATACAGTGTCCTCACTGTCGCCAAAGTATTCCCGCGCTGACTCTGACTGATACATATCTGTGTACCCGTCATGGCGCGTTTGAAGCGAATCCGAGAACTGGGGAGTTGGTACATCTCCAGTCGGGTCGTCATTGGCGCAGGTGGAATAATGAATGGTATCGACAACATACTCATCCTGACGGGATTCGCTTTGAAATTCACGAGGCGTTAGATAAGCTTTATACTCAAGGATATAGAGCTACAAGGGTGATTATTGCCCGACGCTATCAGGAGTTGATGAGTGGCTATTTGGAACGCAGTAGTCCTTGGCGTTCTGGACAACCGGAAGCTACATCTGCTCGTTTGTATGGTTTACCAGTCGAGTTTAGTCCCAATCCTGCTGAAGATTCATGCTGGGATGTGATTAATTTTGATTTGGATAAGGAGCCTGGTGTACCGGTACGTTATCCTTATTTCCGCTTATTTGAATAGTGGACAGTAGTCAGTGGTCAGTGGTCAGTGGTAATAAAGAACTAACAACTGACAACTGACATTTGATAAATTTTATGCACCATGCTTCCATTCGGACTGCTAATATTCACCGTGCGATCGCTTTCTATGAACAGTTAGGATTTACGGTTGGTGATCGCTTCACTACAGGTTATACTCTAGCTTGCTGGATGGAAGGTTTGGATAGCCGCATTGAATTGATCCAAATTCCCCAGCCTAAACCAGCCCCTGATGCTTTTGCAGATGAGCACTATGTGGGCTATTATCATCTTTCCTTTGATTTAACTGAGATTACACCAGATTTACACAACTGGTTATCAGATTTAAAGGCGCAAATAGCTGCGATAAGTGAGTTGCAACCCCTAACAGTCCTTTTAGAACCAACTCAGCAGCAAATAGGCGATCGCATCTTAGACGTCGCTTTCATCGCCGACACTGATGGCTTGCCTTTGGAGTTTATCCGGTTTTTAGGCAAGTTAGGTGACAGGTGAAAGGTGACAGTAAGAAGGGAATAGGGAATAGGGAACAGTATCTTTCTTCTGCTTCCTGACTCCTGACTTCTTGATCTCGTTCTTCTCAAAATTTTCCAGAAAATTTAAACTCCGACTGTATAGGTAAAAAAGATGTAGTCTTATTTACTTCTATTAAAAAAATATATGTTTGTTATTTCTGTCTTCCATAGATATCGTGTTCCTCTACTACTATTTATTTTTTCTGTAATTGCAGCGGTTTTATTAAAGCATCCTGTTTCCGAACGCCAAAATTTAAAGATCCCCCAATGGGAACATTCTCAGCAAATTTTCGTAAACAAAAAAACAAATATTCTTACATTGACGACAAAAAATGTCCAGAAGAGCATGCTGGAAAATGGTTTAACAGTCTTGACAAAAGAGGTACATAATGCACCAGTTGTCACGGTGCAGGTATGGTACAAATTTGGCTCAGGTAATGAACAACCTGGGATGAATGGTATTGCTCACCAGTTGGAGCATATTATGTTTAAAGGTACAAAAAACCGTCCTGTTCAATTTGGACAGTTATTTAGTGCTTTGGGTAGTGACTCCAATGCTTTTACTAGTTATGAGCAAACGGCATATTATAATACCGCTGAAAGTGATAAACTCAAAGCACTGCTGGAATTGGAAGCAGACAGGATGCAAAATTCGCTCATTGATCATCAGCAATTAGCGAGTGAGAAGCAGGTGGTCATTTCTGAGTTAGAGGGTTATGAAAATAGTCCCAAATACCGTCTCAAGCGTGCTCTATTGAAGTCTATATTTCCCGATCATGCTTATGGTTTACCTACAGGTGGAACTAAAGCGGATGTGGAAAAATTGACTGTTGAGGAGGTGCGGGAGTATTATCAAAACTTCTACACTCCTGACAATGCTGTATTGGTGATTGTTGGAGATTTCCAAACTCCACAAACTCTGGAAACAGTTGAAGAGATTTTTGGTAAAATTCCCCAAGGTCAAAAATTTCTCGCAAAACCTACTCCCCCTATTCCTCAATTTCCTTCTTCTCCCATCGTTTTACGAGAACCAGGAGCGGGGAAACTGTTACAGGTGATTTATCCTCTTCCTGATGTCAATCACCCAGATGTACCAATCTTGGGAGTGATGGATTATATTTTGACGGGGGGGAAGAATTCTTATTTATATCAGGTTTTGGTGAAGTCGGGTTTGGCTAATGATGTTTCGGCTCATGTTGCCAGTTTGGGGGCAATCGGTTGGTATGATTTATGTGTGAATACTTCACCAAATCAAGATTTACGGAAAATTGAGGATTCTATTAAGACTGCAATTACGAAACTTGTTAAAACAGGTGTGACATCTGGACAAGTTAAACGCGCTATAACTCAATTAACTGCATCCGTGATTCTAAATAGGCGTGATATCACTGGTCAAGGAATGCAATTTGCGAATGATCAGCTAATTGCTGGTGATGATCGCTATACAGAACGTTATTTGGAAAATGTCCGTCAGGTAAAATCTGAGGATGTGATAGCTGTAATTAAGAAGTATCTCAAACCAGAAGCGCAAGTAGTGGGGTTTTTTGAACCTCAAGACAATGCTAACTATGATCGTCGTCCATCCGCGTCTGTGGGGACTGAAGAAAATTTGACTTCTGGAGTCACAGCAACTCCATCTGAGGTGATCAAGTACTTACCAAATTTGGATGATGCTAACAATAAATTAAATCATCCAATACTACAGAAACTAACATTAGCTAATGGTTTGCGGGTGTTACTATTGCCAGGTAATAGTAGTCCAACTGTAACTTTAAGTGGCTATATAAAAGCGGGTAAAGAATTTGACGACAATGAACAAGCGGGTTTAGCGTCTTTGGTGGCAGATAATTTGATGAGTGGGACTAAAACTAAGGATGCATTGACTATTGCGAAAATTTTGGAAGATCGAGGAGCGAGTTTAAATTTTACTGCACAGCGGGAAGGTGTACATATCCAGGGTAAGAGTTTAAGGGAAGATTTTTCTGTTTTGTTGGCAACGATGGTAGATGTTGTGAAAAATAGCACTTTTCCTGTGCAGGAATTAAAACTGACTCGTCAACAAGCTTTAAATGCGCTGAATCTTGAATTAGATGATCCCTACCAGGTAGCGAACCGACAATTTATCCAATCTTTGTATCCGCAAAATCACCCTTCTCATACCTTTGCGACCAAGGAAACTATACAGAGAATTAAACAAAGGGATGTGATCGCTTTCAAACAAAAACATTATCGACCAGATACTATGGTGTTGGTATTGGTGGGTGATTTTGATGTGGAGAAAGTGCGATCACTCATCGAAAATCAATTTGGTGATTGGCGAGTCAGTGGTAAAGCACCGATGGTAGAATATCCCACTGTGGTGATGACAGATAAGGGGGTACGTGTTAATTCTGTTCTCCCTGGTAAATCGCAAGCTGTCACCTATATGGGTTACACAGGTATTAAACGCCAAGATCCCAGATTTTATCAAGCTTTGGTGTTAAATCAAATTTTGGGAGGCGATACTTTATCTAGTAGACTGGGGGCAGAAGTGCGCGATCGCTTGGGTTTAACCTACGAAATTTATAGCAACTTCCAAGGTGGAAAGAATATTGGGACATTTTTGATTGAAATGCAAACCAGTCCAGAAGATACTAATAAAGCGATCGCAACCACCCGCAAACTATTAAAACAAGTGCATCAGCAAGGTGTGACAGAACTAGAAGTTGAAACCGCTAAACGGACTCTGATTAGTAACTATCATATTTCTCTGTCCAAACCTGAGCAATTAACAGCCAGAATTCTGATGAATGAGGTTTATGAACTAGACGAAATGGAATTACGCGCTTTTGCTGAAAAGATTCAGAAAGTTACCAAAAATGAAGTGAATCAAGTTGCGCGTCAGTTACTATATCCTGATAAATTTGTAGTGGTGACGGCTGGGCCTGCAATCATGGCTGAGGTGATTGGTGATTAGTAAATGGTGATTGGTGACAAGAAAGAGGCTCGGATAATGGATAATTGTGATAGGTGTTACTGATAGACAAGGTACGAAATGAGTAGTTTCCAGACAAAAATTTCTAAACATCTATATATACCTATATATAGCTATTTGTTTATTCACATCTCTTTGTCTGAGTTTAATGGATGCAACTCGAGCGATCACAGTAAATTTATCTGGTGATCTACTCAAACAACCACCTACAGAAATTACAGTCAGTTTAGGTAATGCAGCGGGTGAACTCAAATTTGAGCCGAATTACCTGGAATTTCAAGCTAGTCAACGTTATAATCCACACCTAACTAATCCTAGCCTGGTAAAGCATTATTTTAGGATTTTAGGAGTAAAGATTTTGCTGATGGAATTTGGACACAAAAAGTCGAAGCCGGGAATGTAGAAATTAAAGGTGCTATTCGCGAATTTTAATTAAAACCCGGTGCAGAAGCAGAATGGGTGTTTATGCCACTAAGATCAGGTAAATATGGTTTACGTTGTACCATTGCTGGACATTCAGAAGCAGGAATGACACGAGAGATTGTGATTAAATCCTAATGTCAGAATCAGGATTTACAGGATTTTAAAAATTTACCGTTGAGTTTGAGTTCTTTCTGGTGTTGTGATATAATTATTTCTTTAAGAGATCACCTGTGTGTGAAGAATTAGCGGTAAATTTCTTGTTAATGGCTGCCAAAATTATGAAATGAGGGTGTTGACTTGAAGCCCGAAATCTGATATTGTATCGCTTGATAACGAATAATTATGTTGCACTAATTAAATAGTGCCTAAAAATTATTGAGAGTAAAGGTGTGCTTTTTCAACAAAATATTTTTATAAATTTATATAAAAATCCCTTAGATTTTAGATAAAAAAAACAAAGAAAAGTCAATAGGTCAATATCAATCGCTTAAAACACGGAAATTCGTCAAGTTATTCAGACTATAATCAATATTATTGATAATAATACTCAATTATTGCCAAAGGTGGGAATTTGTACAACTTTGTCAAAATATAGATTGAAAAAACTTATTTATAGAAACGTATCCCCAACAAACTAGAGTTGGGTTTAGATTCTTTCTTGTGCTATTCCCTGTATTTCTCTAGCAGCGCAAAAATGTTAAGTTAACGTAAATGTAGATATTTTTCTCAATAAATCTCAACAACCTAACACCTAATCCGTACAGCGCCGGTAATTACTAAATTTCATGATGAACATTTTCAGCAGCTTGCTTTCTCAACCAGTTCAGCCAAAACCATCACCAAAACAACGCCGGGGCATTGAAATTAAATCTCCCCGCGAAGTTGAAATCATGCGACAATCAGCAAAGATTGTGGCAACTGTTCTCAAAGAAATTTCTGAGCTAGTCAAGCCAGGAATGACTACCGCTGATTTGGATGCTCATGCGGAAGAACGCATCCGGGAAATGGGTGCAACTCCCAGCTTTAAAGGATATCACGGTTTTCCGGCTTCGATTTGTTCTAGCATTAATAATGAAGTGGTACATGGTATTCCCAGTCCGAAAAAAGTGATTAGGGCCGGAGATGTATTAAAAGTTGATACAGGAGCTTATTATCAGGGATTTCACGGTGATTCTTGTATTACAATTGCCGTAGAAAACGTCACTCCAGAAGCTGCTAAATTGATTCGTGTGGCTGAAGAGGCTTTATTTAAAGGGATTGAACAGGTAAGAGCTGGTATTCATCTTGTGGAAATTGCTGGTGCAATTGAAGACCATATTAAGGCTAATGACTTTAATGTAGTTGAACAATTTACAGGTCATGGTGTGGGTAGAAATTTACATGAAGAACCGGCGGTTTTTAACTACCGGACTCCTGATATTCCCAATGTAAAATTGCGTGCTGGTATGACTTTGGCAATTGAACCAATTTTGAATGCTGGTTCTAAAAATACCAGGATTTTAGCTGATAGATGGACGGCTGTAACTGTTGATCATGCTTTGTCTGCTCAGTTTGAGCATACTGTATTAGTTACAGACAGTGGTTATGAGATTTTGACTGATAGATCCCTAGTTTAATGATCCAAATTTGAATTACTTGAGAATGCGATACCTATTGTGAGACTAGCAATCGCATTTTTTTGTGTCGTTAGACATAAGCATCCACAAATGAGAACTTGCTAAAAAGTAGGAGCAAGATTAAGGCTCTAAATTCCCTGTTCCCTGTCCCCTGCTATAACAATGAATGAAATTGATTTAGCTTTTACCCCAGCTTTAAAATTAGCGCAATTAATCCGTCTTCGGATAGTTTCACCCCTAGATTTGGTAGAAATATATTTAGAACGGATTTCCCGCTTAAATCCCCAATTAGGAAGTTATTTTACAGTTACAGCAGACTTGGCTGTTGCTGATGCTAAAGCCAAGACAGAATTACTCACAACCACCTCAGAACTACCACCATTTTTTGGTGTCCCGATTTCTATTAAAGACCTAAATGCTGTTGCAGGTATTACTTGCACTTACGGAAATGCGGCATTGCTGAATCATATCCCTAACTATGATGATGGCGTAGTTATCAGGATTAAACAAGCCGGTTTTACGATTCTTGGGAAAACTGCTACTTCTGAGTTAGGTTCTTATCCTTACAGCGAACCTGCGGGATTTCCTTCAGCGAGAAACCCGTGGAATTTAGAATATACTCCCGGTGGTTCTAGTGGTGGTGCAGCCGCATCAGTAGCTGCGGGATTAAGTGCGATCGCACAAGGTTCAGATGGTGGTGGTTCAATTCGTGGTCCTGCGGCTTGTTGTGGTGTGGTGGGAATCAAACCAGCGCGGGGAAGAGTCACAAAAGCACCGGTAGGTGATCGCTTGGGAGGAATAGCTGTCAATGGACCTATTGCTAGAACTGTAGCAGATGCAGCCGCGATGTTAGATGTCATATCTGGCTATTTCACTGGTGATCCTTATTGGTTAAGCGATCCACAATCTTCCTTTTTTGCGGCAACTCAAATAAAAACCCTTAATTTAAAAATAGCGTTTAGTACCAGTGTTACTCCTTTGGGAGCAGCCGACGAGAATTGTCAACAAGGAGTTTTACAAACAGTTGAACTTCTAGAACAATTTGGACACCAAGTAGAAGAAAGATGTCCTGATTTCAGCGGTTTAGTAGAACCATTTCAAATTGTCTGGCAATCTGGAGTAGCTGCGGCAGGAATTCCCCCAGAAGCATTGCAGCCATTGAATCAGTGGTTATTAGCTAGAACTGGTTCTGTAGCTGAGTATTTACACGCATTGGCACAAATGCAAATCGTTTCTCGGTCGATTGTCGCGTTTTTTGATACTGTAGATGTGCTGGTTTTACCAGTTTATTTACATTCCCCAATTCGCGTCGGTGAATGGAAAAATTTGAGTCCAGAAGAGACATTCCAAAATATTATTAACTGGGTTGCCCCTTGTCCTGTAGCAAATGCTACTGGTTTACCTGCGATCGCTATTCCCGTCGGTTTTGATAGCAACGGCTTACCCATGAGTGTACAGTTAGTAGGTAAACCTGCCGCTGAGTCTACTTTAATTAGTCTAGCAGCGCAATTAGAAACCGCTAACCCTTGGATTCAACATCGTCCCGTATTTACCCTATAATGCAGGCTTCCTTAGCACAAATTACCCAAATTAAAGTGTTTGCAGATTTAGAAACCACAGATAAACTAAATCTGTAACCTTATACTGTAGTGAAACCTTATGGAAAAGGAGAGATAATTTTTCATAAAAGTGATTCCTTACCCGCTAAATTGTATGCTGTTGCTAGTGGAGTAATTAAAGTTAGTAAAATAGCAACCACAGGTAAAGAAACAATCCTTCCTAACTTAGGAATTGGGGAAATTTTCGCCGCACCTGCATTATTAGGTAATGGCATTTCTCCAGCTACTATCACCGCTGAATCTGATTGTGAAATTCTTACTGTAGAACGAGACGCCTTATTAACAGCTATTCAACAAAAGCCTGATATTGCTTTGGGAATGTTAGCATTTTTCAATAACCGCATACAGCAATTACATGAAACAGTTCACGGTTTAGTTTCAGAAAGGGCAATTATTCGACTAGCGAGATTAATTCAATATTTCGCTACTACATCGGGAACAGAAACAAAAGCAGAAGGTGAACGTTTAAAAGAAAGTTAATCATATTAACGCATGGCGGGGAGTATAGGTATTACCTATGAAGAATGTGTCCGCTTAATTAAAAGTATGAAATCAGTAATCTCCTATCATCGAGGTGGGGAAATCACAATCATTAACATTGATAGATTAAACGATATTGCAGATGGAAAAATTGACTGATTATGGTATGGTGGTAAGTACCTACCAAAACAATTAACCTAACTGTCGAAAGTTTTTCCTGCTTACAGGCAGCAACAACTAATCTTATTTTTGATATGCTCGTTCAAAAAATCAAATAATATATAATTGATTTAGCATCAGAAACAACACATACACCCCCGAATTTTTTGAGAATAGGTCTAATCGCTTCAACTACTTGATGTTCTCGTTCTTCACTACAAATAGTCATAATATAACCATTAGTGAGTCCATGGCCTTCTAAATCATCAATAACTCTACCTCTGTGTCCTTTGCCTATAAGATCCTCAATAATTGTATATCCAGAAACGCCTGCATTATCTAATATTCTTAAAATCTTTTGTAGTTATAAAAAATTAGTAATTATTTCAGTTTTATTGACAATTTGTACCTTGCTATATTCCTATTATCTTGATAATATTGAAATACAAAGGTATACCTACAATAATATTAAACGGGAAAGTGATAGGTAAAGCTATAGACACATATAAACTGGGGTTAGCTTCAGGAACAGTCATTCTCACTGCTGCTGGTACAGCAATATAGGAAGCACTAGCACAAAGTACGGAAAATAAGAGAGCATTACCTTAAGATATACCAATTAGTTTACTGATCATAATGCTAATAATTACATTAACTACAGGCATAAAAATGCCAAAACTAATTATAAAATAACCTGTTTCACTTAATTTTTTAATTCTTCTAGCAGCCACCATACCCATATCTAGTAACAAGAATGATAGCACACCATAGAATATATCTTGGGTGAATGGATGTAATTTTTCCCAGCCTTTTTCTCCTGTGAGAATTCCCACTATTACACTACCAACTAATAGAAAAACAACTGTTTCAGAAAGCTTCTCTGAAAACCTCACCCCAAGAAAATTTCTCTTCTTCACCTTCTTGTTGACTTTTAGCAAAGACTCTCACTAAAACAATACCCACAATAATTGCCGGAGATTCCATCAGTGCCAAAGCTGCTACCATATCTCCACCACTAGGAATACTGAGGATTTTGAGAAATGATTGGGCAGTAATAAAAGTAACCGCACTGATAGAACCATAAGTTGCAGCAATAGCCGCTGCATTATAAGTGTCCAATTTCCATTTCAGGATAAAAAATGAATAAATAGGTACAATTGTCGCCATAAATATAGCGGCTAAAAGAGTGAGGGATATTTCAGGATTAATTCCACTTTCTTCGATTTCATATCCACCCTTAAACCCAATTGCTAGTAATAGGTAAAGAGAAAATAATTTAGGTAATGGTTGAGGAATTTCTAAATAAGATTCCAGGAAAATTGCCAGCATTCCTAAAAAAAAGAATAATACTGGCGGGTTTAAGATGTTGGAGAATATAATGCTGGAATTCATTCTTTATTGATTTAATATTTTATATGTCAGACATAATTGAATATAGTTGTTAATATAGAGGTTTGTAAATGAGTATCATAATTTTCGTACCCAGTATAATTTTTTTTTTATAGCAAATACATTCAGTTGACAGCCTTGTCATTTGGCATAAATTTTATAGCAGTTGCTAGGTAGCTTATACAAATTTAATGTCAGGTCGCATAAGTACCTAGACAGAATAAACTACATATATACTTCTTTAATTATTTGGGTGGGTAATGCCCACCCAAATAATTAACCGACCTTGGCAAGTTTTTCTTGTTCACGGGCATCAACAACTAACACTAAACAAAGTGCAGCAACGGCCTTTTCCCATTCCTGACAAACTTTAATATCTTCCACACCATCAAATAAACTCACCAAACGAGGGACAGCTATTTCTAAAGCTGCGTGTGGAACTGGACGATGTAACTCAACTAGACGATTGATACTTTCTTGATTATTGAGAAAACCAATTACCCATTTTGTTGTATGCTCTGGACTGTCAGGAACACGCTTAACTCCTAATTCATTTTTTAGCCAATTATAAAAAGGTGGTAAATGTGTGGCTAAAACTGCACCTGCCGTTGGTAAAGTTTCTCGCAGTAAGTTAATATCTAAACTGTCTAATTCTTGTTTTAAGGCTGGTGAATTAAGCACCTCATTTAAAGGTGTGGAAAGTATTGCTTCTATTTCTGGTTGAGAGAAATCTAAATGCTGAGTAAAGGTAGAAATTAGTGATGACATTTTGCCAATCTCCAAAAAATAATTAATTAATATCTGTGGATTTTTCAGAAAGTGTGAGCAGGAATGATAGATTAGATTCAGCCTGTAAAGCATGAGGGGCATTAGCAAGCAGAAAAATAAAAACTCCAGGTTCTAGTTCAATTTCTTCCCCTGATAAAGTTAGGAAACCTCTACCTTCTAAGACACTGACAGTATCATTACGGATAGAGGTATGCTCAGATACTTCTGTGTTTGCTGCTAAATAAAAGAGAGTATATTGACAAGCTGTATCTTTTGCCAGCACTTGGCTTAAAACTCCCGAATGGAGATAAGATATTAAATTTATTCTCGTAGTTTGGTAACAGTAGAATTCATAACCATGAAAGAGTAAAATTTCTAAAGTGTCAAGATGTTATTCAATAACACCACAGAGAAGAATATAGCCTAGTTCTTGCTGATATTGTTGGAAAACTTGACGCATTTCTAAAACCGGTTGTCGGATAGGTGGTTTTGTCAAGATATTCCACAAAATCTGCATGGTGTTGATAATACCTTCATCTTGCAACATTCGCCACCAACTCAGTAAACTCATAGCAGCAGTTTCATATTTCTGTACTTGTAATCCTGCTTGTGTAAAAACCTGAATCCAATGAATTACCGAAAGAGGCGTAGAATTAACTTTAATTACCTTAGCTAAATCTGTACTAATTTCTGTTTCTTTTTCATTGGCTAATAATTCATGGGAGAGAAATTTACCTCCCGGTTTCAGTCGGTTGTGAACTTCTGTTAACATCTTGGCTTTCCCTTGTGGAGATTGCATTGTCAGAATTGCTTCTGCTAAAACGTAATCAAATTTGCCTGCTATTTTATCCAGGTGGAAAATATCACCTTCAATAATTTCAATTTTATTTTCTAAGCCAGCAGCGCGGATATTAACACGCGCAATAGCTACACTTTCGCGATTTTTTCCTATTCCTATTATAGTGTTGAACCAGAGAAATGGTACTATAATCAAAGCTAGAAGCTAATTTGAAAACTCTATCACTTGGTTGAAAATTTGCCCATTAGCATAATTTTTCTGTAGCTATGCGTCCACCGGGACGTAGGTATTTTTTACCTGCTGCTGCTAAAACTTGGTGTCCAGAAGGAGTTGAGAATTTGACGATAGTGTTGGTCATTTGTCTGACCCTCTGTATCTGTTCTATCCTCAATCTGCCAGAATTTTATCATCTTGTCTTTGAGGTAGCTCAAGGAAGAGAAATTCTGTAGGTTGATAAGTTTTTGGTGAGTGTAGCACATTCTATTATGTCGAACATAATAATGGTATTGCTATTAGTGAACCACAAGTTCATCTTTTAAAAGCATTATTATATAACCCATAAGTTAAGAGTGTTTTAGTTTTTCCTGCGTCTGGAAAACCTGAACAAATGGTTTCTACTGTCAATACTTTGATTAAAAACAATAAATAAAATTTAGTTACATAATAGCGATTACCATTCTAGTGAGGTACAGGAATGAAAATTAACCGCAGATAGAAGAGGACGAATACAGATAAAAGCAGATAAATTTGTAGCTTAGTAAACTAGAAAAAGCTATAGTTACGAATCTGCTGTAATTTGGTAAAAGGTAATGCTTAAAACTTGGTAATTATCCATTACCAATCATCAATTAGCAATTACCAATTACCAAGAATTACGCTTTCTTCAACCAGCTAAACATAGCACGTAAATCTTTACCTACTTCTTCAATAGGATGTTCTGCTTCTTGACGACGCATAGCCGTAAAACCTGGTTTACCAGCTTGGTTTTCTAATATGAATTCCCGCGCAAATTGTCCAGATTGAATTTCGCTGAGGATTTTCTTCATTTCTACTTTGGTTTCGGCTGTAACAACACGAGGGCCCCGTGTATAATCACCATATTCCGCAGTGTTGGAAATACTATCGCGCATGGTTGCTAAACCACCTTCAACTACTAAGTCAACGATGAGTTTAACTTCGTGCAGACATTCAAAATAAGCTAGTTCTGGTTGATATCCTGCTTCAGTTAAGGTTTCAAAACCTGCTTTGATTAAGGCACTCAAACCACCACACAATACTGCTTGTTCTCCAAATAAGTCGGTTTCAGTTTCTTCCCGGAAGGTCGTTTCTAAGACTCCTGCACGAGTACCACCGATACCTTTAGCATAAGCCATTGCGTGATCGCGTGCTTTTCCAGTAGCATCTTGATATACCGCAAATAACGCAGGTACACCTTGTCCTTGTTCGTAAGTACGACGGACTAAATGCCCAGGTCCCTTAGGTGCTACCATGATCACATCAACATCCGCAGGAGGGACAACTTGCCCAAAGTGAATGTTAAAACCATGTGCAAAGGCTAAAACGTTACCGGCTTCTAGATTTGGTTCAATTTCATTTTTGTAAATGGTTTTTTGTACCTCATCAGGTAACAAAATCATAATTAAATCAGCAGCTTTAGCAGCATCAGATACATTTCTTACTCTCAAACCAGTAGCTTCAGCTTTGGCTGTGGATTTGCTACCAGAATATAATCCCACAATGACGTTAACACCACTGTCTTTTAAATTCAGCGCGTGGGCATGACCTTGAGAACCATAACCAATAATAGCAACGGTTTTTCCTGTTAAAAGGTCTAAATTAGCATCTTTATCATAGTACATACGTGCCATAGAAGCATCTCCTGTCCGCAAAGTTTGTTATGAAATTGGCAGATTTATGATTTTACCGTAAATTGGGGACGGCGAATAAAGTTGTTGATCAATTATTGGTGATGGTGAGAATTTTGCTAATTAACCGCAGATATAGATACAGACAGGTGTTCTCAATCTAGAAGCTACTTGATTAATGATATCTTTGGTAAAGCTTTTAGTTTCTCTAATTTCATCGGGGTCTGTAGCTGTTAATTCTAATTCTGTAGAATATAGGCAATTCTGGACTAATGTATTTAATCTGAAAGCTGTATTATAAATACATTCAACCATTTCTATATTATTGAGAAGGTTATGACCTTGCATCAACATTTGTGAAACACCTTAAATCCCATTTAATGATGAATTCATTGCCTGGGGCATAGACATAGAAAGATTATTACTTAAGGTATTTAATTTTGAGTGGGTGTATTTGGAAAATACACCCATTTTTTCCATTTATCTATTTATAGCCCGCATGAGTTCATCAGCGGAAAAAGGTTTTATTAAAAAATCATCCTCTTCTGTACCAAGTAGCTACAGGTGCTTTGTCTCCACCAGATATTTATTCTCCGTTGCGTTCTGTTCTCACTAAGAGTAAAAATACTAAGGTGCTGTTGGGTGAAGTGAATGATATTGACTCCACAGCCCAAAAGGTGATGGTTGGAAATGAAGTTGTACCTTATGATACGTTAATTGTGGCTACAGGTGCAAAGCATTCCTATTTTGGTAAGGATAATTGGGCAACTTTTGGACCAGGTTTAAAGACTGTTGAGGATGCTATTGAAATGCGTCGGCGAATTTTTATGGCATTTGAAGCGGCTGAAAATTTGAAGCGCCTGAAAAAGAAACTGATGCAGCTGAACGTCGGGCTTTATTAACTTTTGTAATTGTTGGTGGTGGACCAACTGGGGTAGAATTAGCGGGTGCGATCGCAGAATTAGCAACAAAAACCGTGAAAGAAGATTTCGGTAATATTGACACTTCGGAAGCCAGGGTTTTATTACTGGAAGGTTTAGATAGAATTCTTCCACCGTTCACACCACAATTATCCCAAGAAGCACAAGCATCTTTATAGGGTTTGGATGTGGATGTGCAAACCAAAACGTTGGTACCAAACATTGAGAATGATATTGTTACTATTAAGCAAGGTGAACAAGTCAAAACAACTGCTTATAAAACAGTATTATGGGCTGCGGGTCTGAAAGCATCAGCGATGGGGAAAGTATTAATAGAACGGACTAGAGTGGAGACCTATCACCTGTAATAAATGCAGATAATAATTTCTAATTTTTGAGATGAAGTTAGAATTTGAATGGGATCATAACAAGCCACAAATAAACTTTCATAAATATGGAGTAAATTTTGAGGAAGCAAAGAGAGTATTTCATGACCCGTTCGCTTTGATATTTGATGATCCGGTTCATTCTTTTGGTGAACAAAGAGAAATTATTATTGTTTATTCTACTCAAAATCGCTTACTTCTAGTTTGTTTGACCGTAAGGATTGAGGTGGTGGGGTATTGACAAGTGTGATAGGTGAGGCAGAATATAG
>CAKZGI010000375.1 GCA_936914905.1 uncultured Trichormus sp.
ATTTCTGAGTTGCTTTATGTTTTAGAGGATCCTGAATTGCCTTTGCACAATAACCTGGCTGAGTTAGCTGCTAGAACTATGGTGCAGGGATGCAATATTAGTTATGCCACTTAGACTCTCAAAGGGACTCAGCCTTTAGATACTTTTATATCTCTTGTTGCTACTGCTGGTAATTTGGGAATTAGCTTTTTCGAATATATTCGTAACCGCATTTGTAAGATTGGGAATATTCCCTGTTTGGCGAGTATTTTTTACGAAAAATCTGCTCTCAATCCTTTTGGTTGCTCATGGATGCCTGAATAACTTCTTAGCCCGATATATTCAGGGGATACCTCCTATTATATTTAGTATTTTCTTTACTGTATAGAATAAATATTTTGTTTCGTATCTCTCTCTGAGCAATAATCCATTCACACTCTCATGTGAAACGTTTTCCAATATCTCTGTTAATCTACAACATCCCCCATGCTTTAGTTTTGATAGCAAAAACAGAGTGTAATGTTCTAGATTACATTCTGCTGTAGAAGGTTTCGTTATTTCTATAATTCTCCAATACCTGCTAAATAGATCACATTTTTATGACCACACTATTCTGCTACTCTATCAATACGTAAGTCCTATAATGATTGGTTTGAGCAGAAAAAGCAAAGATGCTAAATAACACCTTTGCTTATTTGCGTATTTGCGCACAATAAATCTTAAGAAGCAACTTGCGCTGTCGGACGAGTCCGTCGTCTCCTGCCATCAGCAGCAGCTTTTACGGAAGCAGGTAGTTCTTCAGGAATTTGCATCAACAAAGTTAAAGATGGTTGACATTGCAACTCCCGACGAAGAGAACGCTGCAATTCTTTTTCTAACATTAGTTGTAAACTACCCCAATCAATATCATTTGCCTCGTTCCCGGTGACAAATTCTGACCAACGCACGGTGAGAATTTCTTCAATGCGTTGTTGTACCAATTTTAGTAAAAGTGATCTATCAATAGTAGTCACCACACCTTGCATATGAATTTCTGGTTTCGCTAACAGTTTACCATTCCAATCAATCGCAGCAGCAATGGTCACCAGTCCTTCAGACGCCATGCGTTGTCGTTCTTGCAATACTTTTGCAGTCACCATCCCAGAACTAGTAGTATCTACCAGTTCAATTCCTGATGATACTTTACCAGCAACACGGATAGATTCTTCTGTGAGTTCGATCACATCCCCATTCTGAACAATAATTATATTTTCAGTAGGGATACCCATACTCTGAGCGGTTTCTGCGTGCTTTACTAGCATCCGATGTTCACCGTGGAAAGGTACAAAGAACTTAGGACGAGTTAAAGCAATCATCAGCTTTTGCTCTTCTTGACACCCGTGGCCAGAAACGTGAATACCTTTATCCCTTCCATAGACTACTTTTGCCCCTTGCATCATCAATTTGTCGATGGTGTTAACCACTGCAATTGTATTTCCCGGAATAGGGTTAGCAGAGAATACAACTGTGTCACCTTCCCAAATTTTAATGTGCGGGTGTTCTTTATTAGCAATCCTTGTCATAGCTGCCATTGTTTCACCCTGGGAGCCAGTAGTCAGAATCAACACATTTTCATCTGGCATCCCACGGACAGTATGCAAGGGTTGGAATAGATTATCTTCGCACTTGATATAACCTAAGTTCCGGGCGTGGGCAATTAAATTCAGCATTGAACGTCCCACAACTGTAACTACACGATTGTGTTTCTTTGCCAGTTGCAAAATTATGTTGATGCGATGTACGCTGGAAGCAAAGGTGGTGACAAATAAGCGCCCAGTCGCTTGAGAAAATACTCGATCCAGGTTGGGGAAAACAGAACGTTCTGATGGTGTAAAACCAGGCACTTCTGAGTTTGTAGAGTCACTTAATAGACATAGTATGCCTTTTTCGCCATGTTCTGCTAACCGTTGCAGATCAAACTTTTCGCCATCAACCGGGGTATGGTCAATTTTAAAGTCGCCTGTATGGATAACTACACCTAATGGAGTGTGAATAGCGACGGTAAAACTATCGGCTATGGAGTGGGTGTTGCGAATATATTCGACAAAAAAGGCTTTACCAATGCGGACTACATCGCGAGGCATAACAGTTCTTAATTCAGTGTGATCCCGGACTCCTGCTTCTTCCAATTTACCCTCTAGCATTGCCATTGCTAGTCTGGGTCCATAAATTACCGGGATATCAAATTGTTTGAGGTGAAAACCAATACCACCAATATGATCTTCATGACCATGAGTAACAATCATGCCTTTAATTTTGTGGCGATTTTCCCTGAGGTAAGTCGTATCAGGTAACACAATATTAACACCATGCATCGCCTCTGTGGGAAAAGCTAAGCCTGCATCTAATAGGATTATTTCGTCCTCGTACTCGAAAACACAGGTATTCTTACCAATTTCATGCAAGCCACCCAAAGGAATAATTTTGAGGGTGGAATCAAGTTCGTTTTTAGCCATTTTCTCCTTGAGATTTTGTGTGTTGTTAGTAAGTTGATAGTTAGCGTTCTTGTATGAAAGACAACTAAAAATATCTATTTAAGTCAGTGTAAAGGCAGACACTTTTGAATTTAGAATATCCAAATTTTCGCTTGAATAAATAAAAGGGATTTTTCACTGAATGATGCTTATGCCGCTCAGTTTTAACATAGATGTTTAAATTGCAACTTAGTAACAAGTCTTACCAATTATTTATAGATATCTCTGGCAACTAGCAATTAGCCAGCTTCAAAAATATTGGCGCTTAGATTAAACTAAGTTTGTTCAGTATGTCCTGTATCTTTTGACATGTTTCTGTGTCAGCTTCCCATAAAGGTGAACGAACTGAACCAACCTCCCAACCTTGAAGTTTTAATGCTTGTTTAACAGGAATGGGATTTGTTGTTAGAAATAAAGCTTTAAACAATGGGAAAAGTTGTAAGTGAATCTCGGTGGCTATTTCCATGCTGCCCATATTAAAGGACTGGATCATCTGTTTTAGCTGATTGCCTACCAGATGAGAAGCCACACTTACTACACCCTTGGACCCAATTGCTAATAGAGGCAATGTTAAAGAGTCATCTCCAGCGTAAATCTGAAATTCTTTTGGTGTCAAGCGGCGGATTTCACTGGCCTGGTCTAAATTCCCACTGGCTTCTTTAATTCCTACTATGTTGTCGATTTTTGCTAGCTGCACAACTGTTTCTGGACATAGGTTTTGACCAGTACGACCGGGGACATTGTATAACAACATTGGTAATTCGGGACAGGCTTGAGCAATCGCCTGAAAGTGCTGATATAATCCAGCCTGGGGCGGTTTGTTATAATAGGGAACAACTTGTAAAGAACCATGTATTCCTATTTTAGCTGCTTTTCGGGTTGCTGCGATCGCTTCTGTGGTGGAATTAGAACCACAACCAGCAATTACTTTGGCTTTACCTTCTACAGCCTGCAATACCTCAACAAACAACTGGTATTCTTCATCCCAAGTCAATGTAGGGGATTCACCTGTTGTCCCACACACAACTAATGTGTCTGTACCGTTGTCAACTAGATGTACTGCTAATTTAGCTGCTACATCATAGTTAACACTGCCGTCTGGCTTAAACGGCGTAATCATAGCAGTTACAATTGTGCCAAAATCTCCCACCCTCTTTTCACTCCTGATTTGTCAGTTGTCAGTTGTCAGTTGTCAGTTGTCAAAAACTCATGACTAATGACTAATGACTTAACCAATTTTTCTCTATTAATAGTTCAGCAATTTGCACTGCATTTAAGGCTGCACCTTTACGGATTTGATCACCACAAAGCCATAATTCCAAACCACAAGGATGAGATATATCTTGGCGAATTCTCCCTACTAACACTTCATCCCGACTACTAGCCTCTATTGGCATGGGGAAATAATTTGTTTGCCAATCTTCTACCAATTTGACACCAGGGGCTTGACTTAAAATTTCTCTAGCCTGATCTGGACTAAAAGGTGTCTCGAATTCCAGGTTAATCGCTTCTGAATGGGCACGAAGTACGGGAACCCGTACACAAGTGGCAGTAATTCTGATTTCTTGACTACCAAATATTTTGCGGGTTTCGTTGACCATTTTTAGTTCTTCCTCACAATATCCTAAATCGGTCATTGGGGAATTATGGGGAAATAAGTTAAAGGCCAGTGGGTAAGGTAATACCTCAGCAACTGCGGGCTGTCCTTGTAATATAGCACTAGTTTGGGTTTTGACCTCCTCCATTGCTTTAGCACCAGCGCCACTGGCAGATTGATAGGTAGCAGCAACAATCCGTTTTACTGGTTTAATCTTATGCAATGGCCATACTGCCAAGGTCATTAAAATTGTTGTGCAGTTGGGATTAGCAATAATGCCTCTATGACTAGCTGCCTTTTGGGGATTAACCTCTGGTACTACCAAGGGAACTTCCGGGTTCATCCTGAAAGCGCTCGAGTTATCAATTACAACTGCGCCTTTTTCGATAGCTACACCAGCCCAGGTTTTGGATATCTCACCACCAGCACTAGCCAACACTATATTAATTTGATCAAAGGAGCGATCATTAACAGAGTCAATGGGGATATTTTCTCCTTTAAACTTGAGCGTTTTACCCGCACTCCGTGCTGATGCCAGCAACTTTAAATCAGCAAGGGGACAATTCCGGTTCTCTAATAATTCCAGCAACTCTGTGCCAACAGCACCAGTCGCACCCAAAATAGCTACACGATAGGATTTAGACAAATTTACTTCCTCCTTTAAGAGGTTATTAGCAATTTCTTTGTATAACTCAACATTTATATAATCAACATTTATACAATTTATATATAACTCAATATTTATATTGAAAATGACAACATTTAGGAATCAAAGGAATTTGTATACTTAATCGGATTTTTTACATTTGGTATATTTTTAAAGCAGTTATAGCGGTTTTTCACTTGTGAAAATAATTTTGACTTTTACTAGCAATAACTAATCCTTAGTATTCATTTTGTTCAATTATACACTAATTTTTACCAAACTGCGAAGCCATAGAAAAAGAGATCATGTTCAACTTGGATATTTTTAAGAAAAAAAACATATTTATTAGGATAAACTCAGTTGGCTAATCACAACAATATACTATTATTATATGAATATCTCAAAATCATTAAAATACACTGTAGCTATGTTGGCAGGATATCTCAGTGTAAGCAATGTGAATAGAAATTTGGTTCTAATCCTTAATTAGACTATTTTTACCTGCACCCTGACCAACTTCAAGGGTCCTGAGCCTATCTTAGGATAAAAAATATTGCAGCAAAATGCAAACTCCTTCTCTATTGGCAGTAAACTAGATATCTGCTGAAGGAGAAACTTTTCCAACCTGGATTTTATCATAGCTGCAAGACGTACTCGACAGCTAAAAAATTCTTCGATCTTTTCTCGCATTCAAATTATTATGCTATTAGCAGCGAGTTGTGGAGAATGTTGACGTATAACAAATTTAGATACCGAACTAAGGTAAAATTGATTGAGCAGTTCTGGACAAGTTCAATATCGTAATTTGCACCTACTGTCAATTCAATAAAATGCCCCGATGGCTTAGCGTGGCTTAGGCCATACTCTAGAGTACGCATGGCAAGTGCGGAATTTACCTCTGTGAAAAACAACCTACCTTTCGGACTTGTTAGAAGTAGGAAGCACCGGCAAAACGCTCGATAGATGGAATATGAGCCATTTCTATTGGTTTCGTGTTGCATAAGGACCAGCCTTATAGACTGGTAAAGCAGGAAGCAAACATCAAAATGTTCTAGTTATCTAAAACTATGAACTATTTGTTTAGTTATTGTGTTGCACATCAAGTTAATAACGCAAGCGATAAGCTTCTTGTGTGTACTCTCAATATGAAAACACCATGAAAACACCAAAAAACAGAGACAAAGCATGAAAGTTACCCAGGAAAAACTTGAGAAAAGTCAGATTGGACTAGAAATAGAGATTACACCAGAAATTACCAAACAAAAATACGAACAGGTCATTAGAAATTTAAGTGGCACTGTAAATATTCCTGGGTTTCGCAAAGGCAAAGTACCCCGGCAGATATTATTACAGCGCCTGGGCGTAGGTCGCATCAAAGCAGCTGTCTTGGAAGAACTAGTCCCTGATGGCATTGAAAAAGCAGTCAAACAAGAAGAAATTTCAGCCATTGGTCAACCACGATTACGCTCCTCTTTTGATGAATTAATTAATAATTATGAACCTGGGAAAGCCCTGATTTTTTCAGCTGCTGTTGATGTAGAACCAGAGGTGATTATCAATCAGTACACAGGTTTTCAACTTCAAGCAGAGGAAATCAACTACGATTCCACAAAGGTGGATATCGTTTTAGACAAAGAACGGCAACAAATGGCAACCTTGATTCCCGTGGAAGGACGAGCATCCCAAATTGGTGATATCGCCGTGGTTGATTTTAAAGGTGTAATTACCAAACCTGAAGGTGAAGACGAATCAACAGAACCTACACCGATTCCCGGTGGAGAAGCAACTGATTTTCAAGTTGAATTGCAAGACGATAAGTTTATCCCCGGTTTCATATCCGGTATAGTGGGAATGAACCCTGGAGAAACGAAAGAAATTCCGGCTCAGTTTCCAGATCCTTATGCCAACCAGGAATTAGCCGGTAAACCCGCTCTGTTTACCGTGACACTCAAAGAAATCAAGGAAAAAGAACTACCGGAATTGAATGACGATTTTGCTCAAGAAGTGAGTGAATTTGAAACATTAGCACAATTGCGGGCATCTTTAGAGGAACGATCTCAAAAAGAGGCTCAAGATCAAACTAAAGCTAATCAGCAAGAAGCTTTATTGGCAGAACTTATCAAGTACGTGGAGATAGATTTACCTACAACCTTGATTGATCAAGAGGTAGATGCCATGCTCACACAAACAGCAATGAAACTCTCAGAGCAAGGATTAGACGTGAGAAAGCTGTTTACCCAAGATATTATTCCTCAATTGCGGGAGCGATCGCAGCCAGAGGCAATTGAGCGCCTCAAACGTTCCCTAGCCCTCCAAGAAATTGGCAGACGCGAATCCATCCAAGTTACATCTGCAGAAATAACAGCCAGAGTCAATGAATTGTTAGAACAGTACGCTGATGAGGAAGTAGACGAAGAAAGACTGCAAGCAGTGGTGGAAAAGGAACTAAAAAACGAAAAAATCATTGATTGGCTTTTAGCACACTCATTTGTGGAACTAGTACCAGTTGGTTCTCTCAGGACCACAGAAGAAACTGATTCAGAAGCTCAAAGCACTGAAACAGAATAGGGTTTAGGGTTTGGGGAGATGGGGAGGATAGGGAGGATGGGGAATAATATATTCCTCCTAAACTCCTCATAGCGTAGAGATAGCCATACTCCTGAAACTCCTAAACTTCAACAGGAACAAATTAAATAGGTCATAATGGTTAAGACATAGCTCAAATACAAATTCAACTTCTGAAGAAATCAGCCATAACGGCTACAAACTCTGTTCCACTTAACTTATTATTAAATATTCTTGTATGCTTGTATCGCAGTCGGGAAATTACCCAATCAGCAGCTTGAGTACCATCAGCATTAGCTGTAACTACAGCAGTCCTAACAACATAGTACCAATGGTGGTAGAACAATCCGGTATGGCAGAAAGGGCTTTTGACATCTACTCCCGCCTACTGCGAGAGAGGATTATTTTTTTAGGAACACCAATAGATGATAATGTGGCCAACTCAATTGTGGCGCAATTGCTCTTTCTGGATGCTGAAGACTCAGAAAAGGATATTCAACTTTACATTAATTCTCCTGGTGGCTCAGTCTACGCAGGAATGGCAATCTATGATACAATTCAACAAATACGCCCCGATGTTGTTACTATCTGTTTTGGACTGGCAGCCAGTATGGGGGCATTTTTGTTAACGGCTGGGACAGCAGGAAAACGTATGTCTCTGCCTGACTCCCGGATTATGATTCACCAACCCCTTGGTGGCGCCCAAGGACAAGCAATTGATATTGAAATTCAAGCGCGAGAAATCCTTTACATTAAGGGTAATTTGAATCAGCTAATGGCCAAACATACTGGTCAACCATTGGAAAGAATCGAAGCAGATACGGAACGCGACTTTTTCATGTCGGCAGAAGAGGCGAAAAACTACGGTTTGATTGATCAGGTTATTTCTAGACAAAATCTCCCCACAGCAGGGGAAAACGTCACTATTCTGAAATAAGAGGCTTGGTATGTCTAAGTACGACTCCCATTTAAAATGTTCGTTTTGCGGCAAGTCTCAGGAACAGGTGCGTAAACTAATCGCGGGTCCGGGAGTCTACATCTGCGATGAATGCGTTGACTTGTGTAATGAAATCTTAGATGAGGAGTTGCTTGATACGAATGGTGCAGCCTCCCAACCAGCACCACAGTCAGAACCACCTCAAAAACACCGTAACCGTTCTGCCAATATCTCGTTTAATCAAATACCCAAGCCTAGAGAAATTAAAAAATATTTAGACGAACACGTTATTGGTCAAGATGAAGCCAAAAAAGTCTTGTCAGTCGCTGTTTACAATCACTACAAGCGGTTGGCTGTAATCCAGTCTAAAGCTAATGGCAAAGGTGGAGCAGATGATGCGGTAGAAATACAAAAGTCTAATATTTTATTAATGGGTCCGACTGGTTGCGGTAAGACCCTATTAGCACAAACTCTGGCTAAAATCCTTGATGTCCCCTTTGCAGTAGCTGATGCCACAACTCTTACAGAAGCAGGGTATGTGGGGGAAGATGTAGAAAATATATTGCTAAGACTTTTGCAAGTGGCAGATTTGGATGTTGAGGAAGCACAGCGGGGAATTATTTACATTGATGAAATTGATAAAATTGCCCGTAAGAGTGAAAATACTTCAATTACGAGGGATGTTTCTGGGGAAGGTGTACAGCAAGCTCTGCTGAAAATGCTGGAAGGAACAACTGCAAATGTTCCCCCCCAAGGTGGACGTAAGCATCCTTATCAAGACTGTATCCAGATTGATACTAGTAACATCCTATTTATCTGTGGTGGTGCTTTTGTAGGTTTGGAAAAAGTTGTAGATCAGAGAGTGGGCAAAAAGTCAATTGGTTTTGTTCAATCTGGGGAAGGTCAGTCTAAAGAGAAACGAGCCGCTGATACTCTACGTCATCTTGAACCTGATGATTTGGTGAAATTTGGTATGATTCCCGAATTTATAGGGCGGATGCCAATGGTGGCGGTAGTAGATCCTCTGGATGAAGAGGCGCTGATGGCAATCCTTACCCAACCACGTAGTGCTTTGGTAAAGCAATACCAGAAACTGCTGAAGATGGATAATGTTCAGTTAGATTTTAAACCAGAAGCTTTGCGAGCGATCGCTCAAGAGGCTCATCGACGCAAAACTGGGGCGCGCGCACTGCGGGGTATTGTCGAAGAATTGATGTTGGATGTGATGTATGAGTTGCCATCTCGGAAAGATGTAACTCGCTGCACAGTAACAAGGGAAATGGTAGAGAAACGTTCTACTGCGGAACTGTTGGTACATCCTTCTTCGCTACCGAAACCAGAATCAGCATAATTGAAGATTCAGGAGTCACGAGTCAAGAGTTATTGAATTTTGACTATTGGCTATTGACTTTTGATTTTATAATCTTTAACTGTGAATAATGGCTCATATAAATGTTCGCGGAGTTGACCATTATTACGAGTGGATGAAAAAACCATCGAGTTTGGTCAAGCCTATAATAGTATTCATTCACGGCTGGGCTGGTTCCTGTAGGTATTGGCGCAGTACCGCTGAGGTCTTATTGGTAGAATTTGACTGTTTACTTTATGATATGCGTGGTTTTGGCCGCTCTGGTGGTAAACAAGCTGGTGAGTCTGTGATTGAGTCACAGTCAACAGAGGAACAAGGTGAAGCAATTGCTGAGTTAAGTTATGAATTAACAGAATACGCTGAAGACTTAGCTGCTTTGTTGGATGGTTTGGAACTTCAGCGCGTTTATATTAGTGCCCATTCTATGGGCGCTTCTGTTGCGACTTTATTTTTCAACCGTTATCCTGAACGAGTGAAAAAGGGGATTTTAACCTGTAGCGGTATTTTTGAATATGATGAAAAAGCCTTTGCTGCTTTTTATAAATTCGGTGGATTAGTAGTTAAATTCCGTCCTAAGTGGTTAGCTAAAATACCTTTAGCTGACAAGATTTTCATGGCTAGATTTCTCTATAGTCCCATTCCCAAATCGGACAGACAAGCTTTTTTACAGGACTTTATTGATGCTGATTATGATGCAGCATTAGGAACTATTTTCACTTCTGTTAGTAAAGCTCAGTCGGAATTAATGCCCGCGGAATTTGTTAAATTAACAGTCCCGACATTGCTGGTGGCAGGTGAATATGACATTATTATTCCCGCAGAAATGGGACGACAAGCAGCAGGATTAAATGACAATATTGAGTTTTTTGTAATTCCTAATACTGCCCATTTCCCAATGTTGGAAGATTCAGAAACTTATTTGGGAAGAATAAGAGAATTTTTAAATGACTGCTAATTGTTATAGCAGGTGACAGAGTTAATAATCTTAATAATGTAGTCTCAGTGTCAGCATTCAGCTAATACCTGATAGCATGCTAAGCGAACAGCAGTAAGCTTCTTCAGGCTAACGCCAAAGATACCTATTGGATAACTCAGTAATTTCTAAAACCTTCTGACTCTTGAATTCATATGTCTAAGTTTGATGAGAGCTTTATGCTGTCATCCTAATGAAAACCTCCATACTGCATTATTTTAGAGGTAGATAAGGTATAGATTTATGACTGTTACTACGAATTTACAGCAACTCTATGAAACTGACGACCATCTATGGTTATTACAAACCATTGAATTTTTGAAACAAAATCGTTTTGATGAATTAGATTTAGAAAATCTAATTGAGGAGTTGAAAGATTTGGATAATGAAAAGAAAAATGCTGTAGAAAGGGGAGCATCCCAATTTGGCAAGAATATGAAAGAAAGGAGAAATAATTTGCGATTATGCCTCGGGAATTAAGGGGGGAGTATACAAATACTGTCCATTGAGAAAATTATAGGAATCAGAGAGTATGCCCTAAAACAATGACAGTAGAAGATAAAAAACTTTTAGAAGCTCACATCGAAAGAGATAGCCAAAATCTCCTATAAAAATACCCCACCTGAAAAATCGAAACATATTTACACAACCAGGTTTTAGAACATGTCAGTCTGAAAAGCACCTTCTTTTTGTGCGAGAAAAGACTGTTAGAACAAAGGTAAAATACGGATAATAATCAGTTGCATTGGTAAAATTAAAGTCACTGACGAACAGGTATCTCGTTTAGGGATAGAAGTGTATAGGCGATTTAGCCCATTGCTTGAAAAGTGGTGTTTGTCACTTGCAGCCAACAAGTCATTCCAGGACACAGAGAATAACCTTAAGGTTCTAACAGGGACGGAATTTGGTTATAGTACGTATCATCGCCAAGTCAAAGAAGTTAATTTATCTCCCCCGAACGTCAAAAAGCAATTAACAGAGGTCTGCTTAGACGGGGAAAAGTGCAGTTACACTCTGAAGAGAAAGGAAAGCCTGCGTACTGGAAGGAGTATAAAACAGGGCGATTACAGGGTATATATTATTGAGGAGCATTCTTTCAACACAATCTAATTGGGTCAATAGCTAAAACATTGGTAAAACTCTTTACTGCTTGGGAGATGGGCATAATGGAATTTGGAATCTATTTGCAGGGACTGCCCACTCTGATATTTGTCACACGATAAACTAGCTCAACTTAAGCGTATTGAAAAGGCAATTACAGCCTTAGAAAAACAACAAACACTGTGCTTGAAGCAGGGTATTCTGGCTACATCCGGGGCCTGGGTAGCGCGTTATCAGGTCCATCAAAACTTCAATAAAGTCGGTACTACAAATTACAAGTACCAATCCCATATTTCCAATGGACAACATTAGACAAACTGAGTAAATAAAGCATTTGGGCAAAGCTGGTATTCAAGAGCATATTGATGCTATTATGTCTATTTTTAGATGTTCTCTTTGTAGTAAAATACAGACAATAATTAATACCCTGGATAATTATCTGCTAGATATTAGTTCTGGATCTGAGCAAGAGTCATAAGAACCACTTGATTAAATCTGGATTCTTTTATTTTTGCCAAATTTGGGATGCTCCCCTCATGCAAGAGTGAAGAGGTTTTCAGGTTAATTTACATTTTTTCACATACTTTTGTTTTTTCACGTCGTTCTACTTATTACGAAAGATAATGATTCGGCAAAGTGGGTATTGCCACCCTACTTGATTGAAAATGTTACAAGATGTCAGGTTAAACCCAGTTCTCGTTTAAGCAAATTAATTGATAGAGAACCAATATAGTTTTCACAGCGAATTAGTTTAGGTGGACGAATTAGCTCTTCCAAAACTGTTTGTATAGTTTCTTGTGCGTTTAAATAACTGACTTGATCGGTACAAAAGATTATTTCTGAACGTTTGACGATCGCGTGTAATTTATAAGCGTCCTTTGGCTGGGAAGTCATGACTAATAGTTCGTCACCGCGTAATCCGTGAAGGATGACTTCTGTAGCTCTAAGAATGCCAGGACTGAGGCTAACTATACCAATACAAATAGCTTTCGGTAAGCTTTTTACCACATTGAGTTCTTTGCCATAGTCGTGAATATCTAGGGGAATTACACGCACAGCTTTAAGGGCGGTGATCGCTTCCACTTCTCCGATAAAATATCGACTAGTAACTAGTGTAGCTGAGGTAGTTTGATCTAGTACTGCTATTAATTCTTCCATGGCTACTAGTTGGACTGGAATTTGCAAGGATTCTTCCAGTTCGTCGGCCATTAATTCTCCAGCACCGATATCTTGAGATGGTGCTACTACAAGCACTCTGGCACTACAACGTAAGCGCCAGTCAACTTCTGCTAAAAACAGTTCCCGTGCTTGATTAAGAGAACAACCTTGACCAAGTAAGTCATCTAAGGCTTGTTGAACTACTTTATATGCTTCGGGATGTTGTTTGAGAATTGGGGACTGTAATCTACTTCCACCCTCATGACCTTGAGAACGGACATAAATTCCTGAACCTGCTAAACTTTCGACAAATCCTTCTTCTTCCAACTGGCGGTAAACTTTGCTAATAGTGTTACGATGTAAACTAGTTTGCATTGCTAACGCCCTGGTGCTTGGTAATTTATAACCGGGTGGATACTGCCCGGATGCGATTGCAAATCGGAGTTGATTGAATAATTGAGCAGAAGCGGGAATTTCACTGTCTGGCTGAATACGGAATTGAATCATTACTAATTCTCCTGATAGCTGATATTTACACTTAAGCAAGTGTATCTTTGACTACTATTTATAAGTGACAGGTGACAGGTGAAAAAGTTGAAGGTCTGTTTGTATCTAAAAGTTTGATCATCAGTTTATTTCTTCATCACCTTGAGAGTTGCTATACCTGTTAAATGTATTATTAATCGGTTAAATAGCTCTGGCTAATACAGCAGGAGTCACGAGTCAGGAGTAAAACTCTCTTTCTGTATAGGTTTCAATTTAGATTCTGTACCTCATTGATCTGCAATCTGCTGTATTGGTAATGTTTTCAATCTAGCTAGTTGATAATTTAGTTATAAATATCTTGAACATATTGGCATATTTATATCAAATCATAAAAGATTGGTAAAAATTATTATGACAGACCTAGCCACAGTTACTACAAAAGTTAATCTGCCCCAAGATGATTGCCAAATTGAGGCTTATCTAGCAAAACCAACAGCACCAGAGATTTATCCAGGGATTGTGGTTTTACAAGAAATTTTTGGGGTTAACGTTCATATTCGAGATGTGACAGAACGGATTGCTAAATTGGGGTATGTTGCAATCGCACCAGCACTTTTTCAACGTCAAGCCCCTGGATTTGAAACTGGTTACACGTGCAAAGATATGGAAGTTGGTAGAAAATACGCCTGGTCACAAACTACAGCCTCACAACTCCTAAGCGATATTCAGGCAGCTATTAATTACCTCAAAACCCTCCCAGAAATTAACCCAGAGAAGTTTGGCTGTATTGGCTTTTGTTTTGGTGGTCATGTAGCATACCCATACCTAGCGGCTACACTCCCTGATATTCAAGTTACTGTGTCCTTTTATGGAACCAGAATTACCACTTCCACCCCCGGAGGAGGAGAACCGACTATCACCTGTACAAAAGATATTCAAGGAACTATCTATACTTTCTTTGGGATAGAAGATGCTAGCATTCCCCAAACAGAAGTAGACCAGATTGTAGAAGAGTTAGAAAAATATAACATTTCCCATCGTGTGTTTCGCTACGATGGATCTGAACATGGGTTTTTCTGTGACCGTCGTGCCAGTTATAATCATAAAGCGGCTGCGTATGCTTGGGAGCAAGTGCAACAACTTTTTAGTCAACTCATCTGACAATCTACACCGTCCTTAGTCAGTAGTAAGTGAAAAATAACTGACAACTGACAACTGACAACTGACAACTGACAACTGACAAATAACAATTTATCTTCAAAGTCATGAATTCCGAATCAAAAAATTCTCAAACAGCCAATTCATCTTTTTCAATGGACGACTTTGCTAAGGCACTGGAAAAACACGATTACCAATTTCAAAAGGGACAAGTTGTACGTGGTAAAGTGTTTCAGCTTGACCATGACGGTGCCTATATTGATATTGGAGGTAAATCTTCTGCTTTTCTTCCCCGTGATGAGGCCTCTCTGAGAGTAGTAACTAATTTATCGGATGTGTTACCGATGAATGATGAACTAGAATTTTTGATTATTCGGGATCAGGATGCTGAAGGTCAAGTAACCCTTTCTCGTAGGCAATTGGAAATTCAGCACGTATGGGATACGTTAACCAAAATGCAGGAAAATTCCCAAAATGTACAAGCACGAGTAACAGGTGTAAATAAAGGTGGGATTACAGTTGAAGTTCTATCTTTAAGAGGATTTATTCCGCGATCACATTTATCTGAAGGTGATAACCTAGAAGCACTAAAAGGTCAAACTCTCACCACTAGCTTTTTGGAGGTCAACCGTAATACCAAGAAACTCATTCTCTCCCAACGCTTAGCAAGTCGTTCCAGCAACTTCGGTTTATTAGAAGTCGGTCAGTTGGTAGAAGGAAAAATTACAGCTATTAAGCGTTTTGGTGTATTTGTAGATTTAGAAGGTGTTAGCGCCTTGCTGCACATCAAACAAGTTAGTCAAAAATTTATTGAGTCTTTAGAAAAAGTTTTTCAAATTCGTCAGCAAATTAAAGCTGTAATTATTGACTTAGATGAAGGTAAAGGCAGAGTAGCTATTTCTACCAGAGTTTTGGAAAACTTCCCTGGTGAAGTAGTGGAAAATATGGCAGAAGTAATGGCCTCTGCAGAAGCGCGTGCTAATCGGGCAACTAAATAAACCTCTTTTGGAATAGGGGATTGGTAATTGGGGACTTGTCATTCTTCCCACTTTCCTTGTGAATCCAGAATCCTGAATCCTGACTCCTCACTCCTGTTATCACATCATTTTGAGCTGAGAGTAACTAGTGCGGAGTTGTTCTAATTTTTCTTCACTAAAGGTAAGATTAATGAATGTAATTAATTAGCACCAAGTTTGTAATACAGAGTACGAAGTAGCTTATTTGCATAAACTTTTGCCCTGGACATCAACCATATATCGCCAGTACTCCACGCTATAAATATTTTCAAAACCAATTCTGAAGATTACAGAAACTGCTTTTTCTGTGATAAGTCTTGCTTGTGGATGAAGTGTTGACGATTTGTGAACAATTTTTGACTAGCAAATAGGTATTGTTTTTGTCTAGAAAGATGATAGTATGAAAATACCTGTAACTAGAGTGAATTCTTTCTTTGTTGGTTAATGCAGGTGAAAAAAATCTTGATTAACAAGTTTTGTTTAAGCCCTCGCTTTTCAGTTTACAGGGATGAAGAAGATCATCTTATCTAATACAAGCTATTGAACGATATAATTCAATCGTTTGTCAATAGTCAGTGGGGCTGATTAAGCTAAGAATTCGAGAACTTAGTAATGAGAAGGGTTCAACGCTGTAAGATGTCTTTTACCGTTCTATTGTAGACTATAGTTCTATGAGAGCCTATGCAGGAGAGCCAGGACTAGCCATGCCATGGTGGATTTTACATTTATATTGTGGATTTATTGTGCATTTTACATTTATATTTAAAGATGGCTCGCTCGTTGGATGTGATCATTGAAGACTTAGTGGCAGTAGTAGAAGAGTGATTTTTGGTTTAGTAAAGAAATTACTATAGAATGTCTATGTAGGTTTATACGAAAAATAATTTTTAGTTATCATAATAGTTAGTTAAGCGAGTTGAGATTCACCTAACTATGGATAATTAACCTGAAGGTAAGTCTAGTTCCCCTACTGGGGGTGGTTTACCTGTGATTAAATATTTGGTAGAACAAACTCTCTCATCACAAGGGTTACAATTATGGTACACTCGAAACTATGAAAGTGTCTGTTTATCATGTGCTCAGGGTACCAGTGGACAAAAAGGGGGGTTTGTAAATGAAAAAAAAATGAAGCAGGAGAATATTTACAACGCCGTGTTAAAAGTGTAGAGTCGCTCGCAGCAGAATTGTAACCAGAGATTAAACAAGATTTTTTCCAGCACCGTAGCATTACTGAATGACAATAACTGACTTCTCAAGAATGGGATCACTTAGGTAAACTTAGTTGTCCTCTCATTCTTAGATCGGGTTTATCTCATTATCAAGGCATTAGCTGGGAAGAAGTTTACCAAATCGCTACATCAGGCTTTAGTTAAGCAACAGAAAGGATTGCTAGTTACAGTTCTGGACGTTTATCCAAAGTGTTGTCTTTCTTGGGGCAATGGGGATAACTCAACATACTAAGGAAGGTGTAAGAGTGCCAATAATATCTATAAACCAGAAGGGTAGATGGAGAACTAGTAGATGATGCACCCTGACCCTGGTGAAATTGAAGTTCAAATGCAACGATACTAAACGATACTAAATGATAGTATAAGTCTTTGTCACAGAAGGATACCTGCATATCGGCGGCGATTGAAGCGGTAAAAGTTAGGGTACGGCGGGCAGACATAGATCCGCAGCTTGGTGTTATGCCATTAGGAAACCTGAAAGTTGGGCTTGGGGGAACTTGAGGAGGAAAAGGTGGTTGAGCA
>CAKZGI010000376.1 GCA_936914905.1 uncultured Trichormus sp.
GGCAAAATACAAAAGGCAATAGGGAAGAGGGTTTTGGTGATTTTACTTTGTGTTACATACTCCTGTTTTTTCCGCCGACTTACTTAAACTTACACATTTGGGATGCTTCCGTATCGAATCCCCAACTTCTCCAAGAAGTCGGGGATCTTATTTAGGAGTTTGTTGGGTTACCTTAAGTTAATTAAATGAATATGTCTGGGGTAACATTCCCGTGTAAACCATAAGGAATCTGATGTTTCAGATGTAGTTTTGCAACTGTACCTTTTTGAAAATCTTGAGCATCTAAAATGATTAGATCTGAACGATGATGTTCTGCATCATAAACTAAAGCTATTACCCAACCATCATCTTCTGATTGAGAGTTTAGACGAGGAATAAAAATAGGTTTACCTGTAAAACCGCTTGGTGCACCACTCCATATTTCCTGTTATCCCGACTCTAAATCAAGTTTTAAAAGTGCTTGTAAAGGCGCATTTCCTGTTGATTCGTGAGCAGAAGCAGTATATAAACAACGGTAGGGTCTGCCCACATGATTCGGGTGAATAATGGGAAACTCAGAAGCCTGATTATCTATTAATTGGCTTTGCACTTGATTTCTGCAGTATATCAAGATTAAAACGCCATAGTTGTCCTGGTGCATTAGCTTCGAAATTGGTTTGTCAATAATCACTATTTGCTTCCAAATCTGTTAATGATTCATAGGAAATAGAACCAATTACAATTTCGTTCCCGATTTCAAAAGCATTGAGATGATGGAAAATAAATCCTGCTTTGGTTTCTAAAACTTTGACTCCTTGAGGTTCTGTTTCTGGTGTGCGAGGAATAACTATGATTTTTGTAGGTTGGTTTTTCCTGAATTTAACACATTGTCCGGTGCTGGCTATTCCTAAAGTAAAGGGTATGGGATTAAAATTAACAGGGTTTTGGAAGAAAACACAGTAATTTTCAGTACTTACAAAATCATGAATTAAGCGAAAACCAGGAACTTTATGCTTTTGTTTACTGATAATTTCCCCGGTTACATTCAATAGACTCCAAGATTTTGCTTGCATGGAAGTACGCATGATTTTGCTTTGTTAGGTGTTAAAACCAAAAGTCAGGTTGGGTTTTTGCGCGCAATTAATTATTAACTATTAACTGAATTAGCTGGAAATGTTTTAATGTTGGTTTCTTCTGTATCTGACAAAAAGTTGAGAAATAGTAACGGTAAAAGGGCAAGTACATTAGTTATTATCACTAATATCCATAGGGTATCAAAGTTAGTATCTGTAATTCCTAACCAGTGCATAATTATCGCTCCAATTTCCTTGGAAATAGCTCCTCCTAAATTAAATATTGACATTAAGAGTGCAAATAATGTTGCTTCTATTCCCAAGGGACAAATTCTTGCTGCTAAGACCATGATGGGCATAAATGCGATTTGTCCCATGATGGCAAGAATTAAGCTATCACCTAAACTAAACCAGTGGTCGTCTATTCCTAATGCTCTATTTGTATGTGTGACTAACAGTAACATTGTCATTCTCAATGCTGCAGAAATGACAATACTCCAACCACAAATAATGCGAAAAGAAACACTTTTAAAATAGCGTTGGAAGATCCAAATACCAATTAATGAGGCTAAGTTTGTGACTAAATGTACTCTGCCTAAGAATTCTGGTGCAAAGTGCAGTTCGTTGGTGAAGAAGTAGAAAAAAGCTGCTTCTCCACTAGGGGTAGATTGCCAGATAAATATAAATGCTGTGGGTATCCAAATTGCTTTTTGGGTGAAGGCTTGACCTAATTGTTTTATTTGAGTTTTGATGGTGAGGGGATGAGTTTGATCAGGCTGTTGTTGGATATCTTTGTTAACTGGTGTTTCATTAATGAACCAAGCTACTAGTGAGATAATTAACGGAAATATTGCAGTCACCAAAAATACTGTGCGAGTGCTGAAATATTCTAAAAGTAAACCGCTAAAATAGGCCGTAATTAAACCACCAAGGGCGGTAGTACCCCAACAAAGCGATTGGAGAGAACCTACTTTTGCTTGGGATTCTACTCTGGCACGTTCTACAACTAGGGAGTCAACTATTACATCACTAAAAGCGACGGAGAGGGAAGATAGTGCGATCGCAATTGTTGCAACCCAGGTACTATAAGCTAAAGTAGACAAACTCACCCAAGCAGCAGCCCCCAGTATTCCAGATAATACTAGATAGGGACGGCGACGGTAGCCGAAGATTGGCAATCCATCAGAAACAAAGCCAAATAATGGCTTAATCATCCACGGTAGGGCAACTATGCCCAATAATACTGATACCTCAACTGGACTCAGATGCAATTCATCTTTGAGGAAGAAACTGATGGCTAGACGCGCTAACCCTAATATGCCTTGGACAAAGTAGACTACAAGAATCGCCATTAATTCTGGCTTAGGTTCATTACCCAAGAGAATTTTTTTGATTACTGAGTCTTTGACCTTGGACAAGCCAGAGGAGTGAATCAGCATTTGATAAATATTCTTTAAGTATTATCTACTTTCTTATCATAATCTGGATACGGATGAAGTTGACAGTTATCAGTATTTAATATAAATACGAACCAATTAATTATTGAAACTAAAGAGCAAGCGTCATCTGTAGTTTGATACTTGCCTTCAATTAATAGACCCCTTGCAGAATTAATTTCATGTTATAATTAAGGGTTATCTTTGTTTTAGCCAAAAGTTAGAGTTACACGGTTATGTTTGAATTAGGGAGTGCAAAGAACACCAAAGAACACATCAAATCTAAAACTTTCTATCATACTACAGAAACAATTTTGCAAGACGTCTAATATGCATTTTGTGTGTCCCACTCTGCTGATATTTAGAGTTGAAGGTCTATTTGTATCTGGGTTTTGCCAATACCTATAGAGCAGGAGTCAGGAGTCAGGACTAAAACTCTCTTGCTCTCTAGGTTTCAATTTAGATTCTGTACCTCATTGATCTGCAATCTGCTGTAAGTCCGCGGGTGTTAAAAATCGTCGTTATGACAAGGCAAGACGTGAACCAGAGCGGTCTTGGGAAGCCACTACGCTGCATAGATTTCCCGGCATAAAGCAAGTAGCGTGGTTTTCCCCATGTAGGCGCTTGGCCTTTCCTCAGGATCCGACTGGAGAACCCTAAGGGCAAGAGGCACTCATGCACAAGAGGCACTCATACAATAGGGAAGAGGTTTTGGTCAATTTTACTTTTTGTTACATACTACTCTCCAAGAAGCCGCTGCGTGTATACGGTTTTTTGTGCCTTCCTACTTAGATTCCAGATGGTTTATACTTTATGTCCTAACCTATCTGGGCTATATATTAATCTACGGAAGTAACCACAGATGAAGTAACTACTCCTGTGTTACGGGATTCTAAATTATTCGATAAGCGACTGATGGTTAATAGCGGTACTTCTTGTCGGCACGACAGGCAAAACCAATATAGTTCACCATGACGAACATGACGTAGGATTGAACCACCGCAGCATGGGCAAGTATTCGCTCTATTACTCATACCAATGTCCTCCTAAAAAAGTTTGTTGTTGTAATTCAGACAAAAAAATTTTGATTAAAATCGACTGGATGTGTTGGTTGAAGTACCAACTACTCTGCTTGGTGATAGAAACTGGGATGCTATACGTGACAGCAATTAGGTTTTACTGCTGATTTTTTCTGCATCTTGATTGATTGGGTTGACATAACTTCTTACTAATCCTGAGATCATTTTATGAGGATAAAACACTTGTACTTACTCTTTTGAAATTTAAATTAACTTTTTTGAGTTCCAAAAGTGTAAGCTGTAATTTTGCTTAACTCTACCATCAAGTCACTAACAAATATAATGTCAGAGGATCAGTAATAGCTAATAATTAACGTCCCTTCTAAATTACAAGTGGACATTTAGTATTATCATCTATCTTGGGGATCATAATCAATTAAAATATTCTGTAGTCTAACTGACAATTCTCACAATTTTGTATTGGTGAATACGAATTTACTTAAGGGATCAATTACTGATAGCCTATTTTGGGGTGAATGGCAGCACAAACAAAAAAACTAACAATAGGAAATGATTACAAAAAATTTACAGTTTTTATATTTCTTAATTTCTCTCCATACTGATAAGTAACTAATGAAAATCGCTACTTGGAATGTCAATTCAATTCGTACACGCTTAGAACAGGTTATCAATTGGTTAAGTGAAAGTCCTGTTGATGTCCTGTGTTTGCAGGAAACGAAGGTTGTAGATAAGGATTTTCCCCTAATTTCCTTTCAAAACTTAGGCTATCATCCTTATATTTATGGACAGAAGGCTTATAACGGCGTTGCGCTCATTAGCCGTCAACCGCTGGAAGATGTGAGTATGGGTTTCTGTGCAATTTTACGAGAGTTAGAGCCACAATGGGACGAGCAGAAGCGGGTCATCACTGGTGTTATTGATGGAGTGAGGATTGTAAATCTTTACGTTCCCAATGGTTCGGCGGTGGGAAGTGAGAAATATGAATACAAACTTGGTTGGTTAAAGGTGTTGCGGAAATATTTGCAGGTGCTGTTGTTATCAAACCCGGCTATTTCTATGTGTGGTGATTTTAATATTGCTTTCGAAGATATAGATATTCATGACAAAGTGAAGATAGAAAATCACATTATGGCATCTGAACCAGAACGCCAAGCTTTAAGAGATATTCTTTTACTGGGTTTTACTGATGCTTTTCGTAAGTTCAATAATGAAGGGGGAAATTATAGCTGGTGGGATTATAGGACTTCGGCTTTTAGAAGGAATTTAGGATGGAGAATAGACCATCATTATTTAACACCTATTTTGTGTGATCGCGCTCAAAGTTGTATTATTGATGTTGCACCAAGGAAGTTAGAACAGCCTAGTGATCATACGCCGGTGGTTGTGGAGTTTTAATTGGGTGTAGAGTTTAATGAAAACAATTGTTGGTATTGCTGTTGCTCTTGGTTTTATTATTTTAGCAATGGAGTTTTAAGGTGGCCGTTCTCCATCTCTAATCACATCTTGTACCAAACCAGGATGCAAAATCAAAGGTAATATTTCCATTAACACCGGGAGAATATTTTATCATGTTCCTGGTGCAGAGGATTATGATTCAACAGTCATTGATCCAACAATAAGGAAGGAGAAAAATGGTTTTGTAGAGAGTCAGAAGCCGTTGCAAATGGTTGGTGTAAAGCACCAAAGTAAAATTTTTAAGTCTGTAAATTTGCTAATGGGATTGGTGCCGTAGGCAATAGCATCAACCCATTAACGAGAAAGAGATCGCCTGTTCTCATTGAACTTAAAAGATACTATCAAAAATTTCTCGCTTTACCCTAAAATTAACATCCCTAATTTGAATGATATAGTTGGGTTGTAATTCTACACCTAAAGTAATTGCTTCAGATTCTCCTCTTCCTAAACGCTGATTTAACCGATTAGCTAAAGCAGCTAATTGTACTTTCTGTATTAATAATTTATTCTCGCTGATTAGTGAATTAATATGTTCAGATGATTTATCTTGTTTAGCACTGATTCCTTCTATAACACTTTCTGGTAAGAAGAATTGAGATTCTATTGTCAGAAATAAGTCAAGGAAATCTACAAGAGCTAAAAAATCAAGGGGGAAGAGTTAAATATTATTTTCATCATGCTTACCAGGTTTTTCTGTAGCGATATCTTCAACGCTAAGATATGAAAAATCGATCCCCATTAATTCTAAAACTTTCAAAAACATCTCTGTATCTATTTCCATTATTTCTGCTGCTTTATGCAAACTAATTATTCGAGATTTTAAAGCGCCAATTACAAATATAAATGTTTCTTTTTGTTCTATGTTTTGAAGTAATTGCACTTGGGAAGCAATTCTTCCAAGGGTATTTTTGTGGTTCATTTATCCGATACTGGTAAATGGATATTGTATACTTTTACGATTATATAAATTCTCACTCATTTACTAACTCACTTGTTTCACCAGGGTAAAAGCGATCATCTAATATTTCTGTCAAACTATAAGGACAATCAGAAGGAAAAGTGTAACTAGGTAAATCTATTTCCCTAACAGCTAATTCCACACCTTTCAAATAGGTTTTACCAACCACCTCTTCTAAATAAGATTTCAAGCTTGGATTTTCTTCCATTAATTCAATACTATCTAAGCGTTGAATATAAAGGGTTGCTAACGAACTACGATTGCGGTGTTGTGGTTGAAATTTCCATTTTAGTTAATTTACAATTAAAATACTTAAACGATTTCGCAGTTCTTGGCGTTGCTGTTTTTCCAAAGATTCAATTTATTCAATCACATTTTGCAAGTCAATTTTATTCCATTGATGGTTGCGCAGTAGAGAAACTTATTCCTGTCTCCAAGCATAAAAGTCACCTGTGTAGAGGCTGGATATAGGTATTGTGATCTTTGGATTTGTTTCTGGTATCTGCATCAGTTTTGTTTAACCCCAACATCTCCATTGTATGCAAAATAGTATAACTTCGGTTTTTAGGAACTTGCTGATTTCAAAATAGTGATTAAACTTAACTACAGAAACAGCCCCATACTCAAATCCAAAACCTATGATTCTAGTCACTGGAGCAACAGTCGGAATTGGTCGCCGCGTCGTGCGCTTATTACGCCAACAACAGAAGTCTGTGCGGTCATTTGTTCGTCTCACTTCCCATTACAGCGAGTTAGAACACCGGGATTCAGATATCTTCATTGGTGATTTGCGACGAGAACAGGATATTCAGAAAGCTTGTCAGGGTGTAAAATATATCATTAGCGCCCACGGTTCAGGTAATGATGCTCTATCTTTAGATTATCGTGCTAATATTGAACTCATTGACCAGGCTAAAGTCCAGGGTGTTGAACATTTTGTCTTTATATCCGTTTTAGGTGCAGAAAGAGGATGTGAAGATACACCTGTGTTCAAAGCCAAACTAGCAGTAGAAAGATATCTGCAAAGTAGTGGCTTAAATTACACTATTTTACGCCCATCTGGATTAGCATCAAACCTGCTACCACTGGCGGAACAGTTTCGAGAAACGGGTTTGTATCTGCTCATAGGTGAACCAAAAAATCGTACATCTATTGTTAGTACCGATGATTTAGCCAGCATAGTTGTAGATTCTCTAACACTTCCAGATGCTCGTAATCAAATTTTACCAGTAGGAGGCCCAGAGATTTTATTACGTGAGGATATTCCTAAAATTTTTAGTCGCATCTTTAACAAAGAACCAATAATCATTAATGTCCCCTTATTCGCTGTTGATAGCTTCCGGGGTGCATTAGGTTTATTCAACTCCTCAGCACAGACAACTTTAGGAACCTTTCGCACTTTACTAGCTCATGAATTTTTCTGTACATCAGACGAAATTGCTAATTTAGAAAGGATTTATAACTTTCAATTGGAAACTTTAGAAAAGTTTTTGTGCCGTTATTTAGCAATTTGAATTTGCTAGTTGGTAATAGGTAATCGGTAATTAAGAAATAAGCCATTACCTATTATCTATTACCCATTACCCATTACCAAATATATGAAATATTCCCTCGTTGCAAATGCTGTTCAAGCACGTCAAATAAAAGAGAGATTCGCAAAACCAGAGGAACAATTATCTTATGAATTAGGTAAAGCTGTACAGGAATTACCACCGCTATATGCAAGATTATTAGCGGGAACAATTAGCGTGATTATATTTGGCGCAATTTCCTGGGCACATTTTTCAGAAATTGATGAAGTAGCGACAGCACCAGGAGAATTAATTGCTTCTACTCAAGTTAGACCAGTGACATCTTTGGGTAATGGATATATTTTAGCAGTGAAAGTGAAAGAGGGCGATCGCGTTACCAAAGATCAAATTTTAATAGAACGTGACCCCAACTTACAACAAACCGATGTTAACCGACTGGCTAAAGCTAGTAGATTAATTGAGGATGACTTGCAGCGTTTAGAAGCAGAACGTATCGGCGAAAAAACCGCGGTAACAAAACTGCAAGACGAACTGTTAAATTCTCGTTTATTAGACTACAAAGCGAAACAAGCAGCAGCAGAAGCAGAAGCACAACGCCAACTTTCAATTATCAATCAAGCAAAAATTCGTTTAAGTCGCCTACAAGAAAATTTAGGCAACGCCAAAACCAGCTTTACTAATGCTAAAACTAACCTAGTGAATGCTGAAGGCATCCGTGCTAAAGTTGATAATAATTTAACCATAGCTCAAGAAAGAGAAGAAAATCTCCGCGCTTTATTAAATCCCGGTGCAGTTCCCAGAGTTGATTATTTAGAAGCACAGGAAAGATTAAATCGTGCCAATACAGACATTATTAAAAGCTCAGATGAAGTAACTAATACCAAAAGTAGACTGACAGAAGCAAAAGATAAAGTTACATCTTTAGAAAAAGATATTGCCGCTCAAAACCAAGAAATTCGCCAAGCAGAACAAGCTTATCAGGCAGCACGTAATCAAGGCTTACGTTTAGCATCAGAACGCCAAAGTGAAATTTTAACCCAAATCAATAAACGCAAAGAAGAATTAACTAATGTTGCGGGTCAATTAGAACAAGCGAAAATGGAGAAAGATGGGGAAACTATTAAAGCACCTGTCGCGGGAACAATTTACAAAATTAAAGCTACTAAAGGTCCCATTCAATCTGGTGAAGAATTACTATCAATTTTACCAGAAGGTGAGGAAATGCTTTTAGAAGTAAAAGTTCTCAACCGCGATATTGGCTTTATTCGTCAGAATATGAAAGCAAAAGTCAAATTAGAAACTTTTCCTTTTCAAGAATTTGGAGTTGTTGATGGTGAAGTTTTACAAATTAGTCCCAATGCAGTATTTGATAAGGACTTGGGTTTAGTTTTCCCAACCAGAATTAAATTTACTCAACATTCAATGAATCTACGAGGAAAAGAAGTGGAATTTACTCCAGGGATGACTGCGAATGCAGAAATTGTCACTCGTAAAAAATCAATTTTGACCTTCATATTTGAGCCAATTACCCGCAGATTTAGTAATGCTTTTTCTGTTAGATAATTGGAAATTTTTTCTGAATTAGTAGGGGGAAAGCGCAATGCTAAACCCTTCTGTTGTAGGGTGCGATGTCAAAATTCTGTCGATTGTAAATGAACTATGGAGTGTGACGCACCCCAATACTACGGGAGCATGCCAATTTTGCAAAAATATAATAATAAATTGTCATTCTGTTAGAGAAGCGTGGCGTAAGCCATACGGAACGGAGTGAAGTGAAGAATCTCCGACATGCTAGAGCCTCCGGCACGCTTCGCTAACATTGCGCTGTGCGTCATACCCTGCGGGAAGCAAGCTACAGGATGACAATAAACTTACACATTTGGGATGCTGCCAATACTACTAATATGTCATTGATGTAACTTTTGACACAATGGACAACTCTGTCAGTATTACCACTTATGTCTAATCCAGTCATAAATCTCTAAATATTGTGCTCCGGGTATATTCCAAGAATAGTCGTATTGCATACCCTGAGTAGCTAGTTTTTGGAACTGTTCAGGTTGCTGATACCACAAATCAATAGCTCGTCCCATTGCTGATTCCAGTGCTTGGTTATCCATTTGATAAAATACATAACCATTACGTTTTTCTGGCGGTAAATTTTGATCGTAATCTCGGTCAAAAACTGTATTGACTAATCCCCCAACACCACGCACAATCGGTACTGTTCCGTATTGTAAACCAATCATTTGAGTTAACCCACAGGGTTCATAATTACTGGGAACAACAATCATGTCTGCACCAGCATAAATGAGGTGGGATAATTCTTCATTAAAACCCAGTTCTAAATGGACATCTGGGTTACTTTTCAAAAATTGTTTTTCATGTTGGAAATGAGCATTTATTGCTGGTTCTGTGGCTGAACCTAGTAATATAAACTGCGCTCCTTTGCTCAAGGCGTAATACATGGCATGATGTACAAGATGTACGCCTTTCTGATTATCTAATCGACCAATATAAGCCACCATGGGTTTATCACCATGACCTAACATCAGTTTTCCTCGTAAGGCTTTTTTGTTATATGCTTTTTGTTCAAAATCATCCCAATTATAGTTATGGGGGATGTAACAGTCAATTTCGGGATTCCAAAAATCATAATCAATCCCGTTGAGAACTCCCGTGAATTTCTCTTTTTGTAAATGTAATGTATAACCTAAACCGTAACCAACTTCACTAGTTTGGGCTTCTACAGCATGATGTGGTGAAACTGTGGTGACTGCATTAGAGTAAACAATTCCCCCTTTCATAAAGTTCAAAGCAAAGGGATTAAAGTTATCACGCAGCTTATTATATTGGAAGTAATAAGATGCTTGATTTAAACCAGTTGCTTGGAGAGTTTCCACACCACCCATACCTTGATGTTTAAAATTGTGAATGGTGTAACAAACTCGTTGATATTCCATGCGATGATATTTGTAAATATCATACAGCATGACGGGAATTAAACCGGTTTGCCAGTCATGACAATGGATGACATCTGGTTTTTTATTGCTTCTGAGCAGAAATTCTAAGGCTGCTTTACTGAAGAATGCAAACCGCATATTGTCATCATCACAACCGTAATAACAACCGCGATTAAAGAAGTTGTCCTGACTGTGTGGTTGAATAAAGAAACAAACCCGACCATGTACCCAACCGCAGTATACAGAAGAGTGGACTGCTCTGCCATACCAGGGTACCCACAGGTTGAGGTAGGCATCATGCAGTCCCCAAATATGGTCGTATCGCATACAATCGTACATCGGTAATACCAGTTCGACTGTATTTCCCCGACCTTCTAGTTCCCTGCTGAGTCCGTAAACAACATCCCCTAGCCCTCCGGCTTTAATCACAGGAGCGCATTCTGAGGCAATCTGTACAATGTACATTCCTAGCCCTCGCTTCATAAAACTTTATGCTTACTATATTGCAGTATATGCAGTATATGAAGAATGTACTCATTTACAACCGTGTGCGGGGATGATATCACTGGAATGAATTTTTGGGTATGGGGTGCAGTGTGTGGGTCTTCCGTAAGCGTTAGCAGCTCGACTGAGGCTTCACCGAAGAGTGTAGGGTGTATTACTTATTTGTGTAAGATTTCAGTATGAAAATCTATCCTCAGTATTAGTATCAACGAATTAAATTTCTAGACAAAATCATTGGATTTATGTCCTAAAAGGTGATGTTTAAAACCTAATTGTATGAAAATCATGTATGAATTTAATTTGGTTATTTCAATAGACGAAGGTGAAAAATTCAGACAAAATTCTGTGATTTTATTCCTGATATAGGACTCTGGTTTGATTACTGATAGCACAGCGTGCCGTAGGCAGACATACTTATTTAGGCAGGGAAGAGGCAAAAGGTAAGAGGATTCCAGAATATTAAGCTGTAGGGAGTTTTGTATCGCTACGCCACGCAAGCATCAAAAATCAAATAGGAGTCCTATATTTAGGATTCCTATACTGGTAGAACAATATTTTTAATATTGGAACTTTCTATGGTGGGAACTTATTAATATAAAAATATAGAAGCATGGAAATTTAATGATTTAGACATAATTATTGTATTTATGTCCTGTGAATATATGCATAAAGCTTTATTTCTAGGGGAACATTATATTATTTTTAATTTAGTTAGGTAATCCAAATAAACTGAGATTCACATTTAGCTGAGAAGATGAAACAATGAGAAAAATATTAATTTTAGTCTTAAAGACTAATAATGTGAACAGCCTTTTTTGTGAGCTATCTCAGGCTGAAATAGAGACTATATATGGTGGTAGTGGTGGGAGTGTTAATAATTATTTAATCACTAGTAATACTGGAGACACAACAGTTGGATCATCGCCTACTGTTGAAACAGGTACTATCCATGATAATAAGATTGGCACTGTAGATATGTCCAGATCAACAAATATTTGGATAAATTCTTGGTGATTAATAACTTTATTAAAGTGATGAAACTGCAGAAGTTTTAGTTATACCAACAGACAAGGCGGTTAGGACATTCTTGAAAGCTGATGATAAGGCTTTTACTTTTGCCTATTGCTTTCTGCTATTTTTGGGGCAAAATACTGTTTTCTTAGGGCATTTGTTGCCAGAGATTTTACCCACCATAAGTTTTTAAACCTCCTCATTTGCTCATTTATGGATTCTTAAATTAAGACAATGGCTGTAATCATGAATACTGAATTATCTTCTGTTGAAGTCAATGGACTTTTTCATCAATTAACTTTAGAGGAAATAGATTTAATATCAGGAGGTAATAATCTTATTCCTTTATGGAGTAGTGGTTTAAGTAATCTCTATTTTAGTATGTTTACTGATGAGTTAAATTGCTTGAAAAGTGCATATTATAAACCATTAATCATTTACAACAACAAGCTTTTCACGGTCGATCTTTCACAAACTGATGTCTATTTAGTAGTATAATAATTTGCGGGGTTATAATTTAGTTCATACCAAATCTCAACCCCTTAATAATTAAACTGCTATTGTCTCTAAAGTTCAAAATTGTTGCTGACGAGGACCTAGACAAATCATCTTAATAGGTTTATCTATACCTGTCACCAAACCACGACGTTTTAGTTTAACTTCAAGAGTATCAACTAGTTCCATTTCCCAACCTTGAAGAATTTTAGCTAGTGCTAATTTCATTTCGAATTGAGCAAAGTCTTGCACCAGCGCCAAATGGTGAAAATTGTTTTTCTAAAAAGTGTTCTTGGTTAAATTATTTAGGGTTGGGATAAATATCTTCCCGTTGGTGGGTTAAATAAATTGAACCCATGACGAGTGTACCTGGTTCTAATTCATGACCATCTACAGAAATAGGTGTTTTGACTCGTCTAGGAAAAGTTAACATCCCCACTGGGTAACTAGCTGGGTTTCGTTACAAACGGCGGTGAGATAAGGTAATTTCAAGATGGCGTTGGAGTCTGGATTTTCACCTAAACTATCCAGTTCTGCTAGTAACTATCGCAGTTACTGTGGTTTTATGACCGGCTACTAATAAGGTCATTAATTCATCACGTAATTCTACATCACTCATAGGTTCACCAGCTTCATCAGTTGCCAGCCCTTGTGGCCATGAGTAAGCTAAGGATATTTGTGCAGGATGGGTCGGTCAGGATTTTCGCGTCCTTGCTGAATTTCTTCATACAGGAGTTGGTCGGCTTTATTTTGGCGCTGTTGCTGTTTTTCCCAAAATTGGAATATACCAATCAAATTTTGTAGGGTGGGAAAATAAAGTAAGGCGACTCTCCATACCCCACTAGCTACCTCTAAAATTTCACATAGTAGGTGCTGTAGTTTTTCGGCTCTCCTTCATATATATAGTCCAAATACAGCTTGCATCATCGCCTGCAGAGTAATGTCTTGGGTTACTGTTCGCACGTTCAAGGATTGATTGGCTGTTTATTGATGACTTTCTCGGTGATATCGTTAATTACGTCAGCATAAGTTCGCATTCTTCCCCCATGTAAGGGAGGCATCATTAACTGCCGTTGACGCTGCTGTTCTTTACCACTTTGGGAGATGACTGAATTTTTACCCAGTAAATTTCAAAAATGTTATTCAATTCTCCTGGTGCTTCTAACTCTTTAGAATCGTTGCTTAAAACCTGCTGCATCGCTTCAGGAGTATGGATAAACACTAAAGGAGCTAAATTTTTTTGCAACTTGAGAGTGAAGATATTACCGTAAATTTTAGCACATTCTTCCATCTAGTGCATGAGAATAAATACCCAGCGTAGCATTTGCAAGGTGGCTGGGGTTTTGGGTTGTTTTGGTAGAGGCATAAAAATTTTTTTACTAGATGTAAGTCTTTTCTTAAAAAGAAAGTTAACTGAAAATAATTAGTTTTTCTAGGTTGACTATTTAAATTAGTTATCCTGATGTGGGAAAAAATGAATCTACTGTTACAACCTGAAAGTTGTAAAATTTTGGTTACATTAAACGAGCTTATCCAGTTTATTGGCTTTTTATTAAGGTACTCAGCATGACAGCTACTACGACAAAAGCATCTTCCGCAGTTCCAAATTTTTGTGAAGGGATACAATATTTTGGGGAAGCACTGCCAGATTTTGACATTTATGGGATAACACCGGCGATCGCATCTGGTAAAGTAGCTATATTAAATCCTACCGATACAAATGCAGTTTATCAAACCTTACTCGCTGCCGATGCCCTGCGCTACTTAACTCTTCAAATCACTGCTAGTAAGGCTTCTGGACATCCCGGCGGTTTTGCCAGCCAAGCGGAAGCTTATGCAGCTTTGGTCATGCTGGGACATAAAAACATTATCACCGAAGTGGGACATCACGCTCCTGGTTTCTATAGTGCTATGTTCTTAGACAGGTCTTTAGAAGACATGGGCATTTTTACAGTACAACAATTGCGCGATCGCTTTCGAGAAAAGCATGGATTATTAGGACACCTTTCCGGCTACATTCCCGGTATCCTTGCACCAGCAGGCCCCTTGGGACAAGGACAACATTTCGCCATGTCTGCTGCACTCCTGCACCGTGAGAAACTCTTCCCCTTCACAGTCGGAGACGGGGGACTGGGTGAACCCTATATCATGAGTTCAATGGCGCATTTTAACACCGCTTACCCCAGCGTCACTAACTTCTTACCCGTGTTAGTGTGGAACGGTTATAGCCAAGAACACCACAGCATGGTATCTCTTAAAACCAACGAAGAGATGATAGCCTACTGGCAATGTAACGGTTTTAGCGAAGTCGTTTTAGTAAGTGCCAAAGATTTTGACGACCAAAATCAAGACGGTGATTATGTTGATAGTACCGCATTTTCTTTTGATAACCGCCTAGATTTTACCAAAGCGGTATTAGTAGGAATGGATAAAGCTCAACGTTCTGCACTTAGCGGTAAATTGACAGTATTTATTATCAAACAACTTAAAGGTGCAGGGGTTCACGCCTTGGGTGCAAAATCACACAACCTCTATCCTAAAGATACTTTAGACGCACCCCATATCGTTGCCGCTTTACAAAAACGGGCATTACCTGTGGAAGCATGGGAAACAGTGCGAACAAATACCGAACGTGCGGGAGGTGGTCCAGCAGCAAAAACCGCAGTGACAGAATTTGAATTACCCTTAGCAGATTTAGGGGAATTACCATTAGAAGAATATCCAGTTGGCGGAAAACCAAAAGTTGCGACAACGGCAATGGGCAGGTTAGTAGGAATAGTTGGAAATAAGGATAAAAATTTCCTAGTTACTAATGCTGATGGAAACGAAGCATCAGGAATTGCTAATATTAACCAAGCTTTAAAAATAAATCACCCCACCACCGATGATTTATATAGTCAAGCCCCAGGTGGTCAAGTTTACGAACCTTTAAGCGAAGATGCTTGTGCAGGTTTAGCCGCTGGTTTATCCTTAATGGGTGCGAGAACTTTGTGGTGTTCTTACGAATCTTTTGCCATCAATGGTTTACCAATTTGGCAAACAGTCACCCAAGCGATGGCAGAATTACGCCGACAAACTCCCTCGACCATTACATTATTTACAGCCGGCGCTCTAGAACAAGGACGTAACGGTTGGACTCACCAAAGACCAGAAATTGAAGCTTATTTTGCTTCTTTGATGAGAACAGGAAATGTATTCCTATTATTTCCCCCAGATGCTAACAGTATTCAAGCTTGTTATGACTGGGCTTTGAAAACAAAAAATAAGGGTATTGTCATAACTGCTAGTAAATCTCCTTTGCCAGTTCGTAGCACCTTTGCCCAAACTGAAAAAGGCTTAATTGATGGTGCCGTGTTATTACATGAAGTCCCTGGTGGAAAGACAGTTGTATTTGCTGTAATTGGCGATATGACATTAATTCCTGCTTTTGAAGCGGCGGCATTTTTAGAAACTGAAGGTATTGGTGTGAAGATTGTTTCTATTATCAATCCCCGCCGTTTATATCGTCCTCATGATACTGCTTGGGAGACTTGTTCTGAACCAGATGGTGGTTTTTTAAGTGATGCCGATTTTGAGCAATTGTTTGGTGGAGATGCCTTAATTGGTGTGACAGGTGGTGCTGCGGCGATGTTAGAACCGATCATGTTACGCAGTAATTATAAACGTGATACTTTCGCCTGGAAACGTGGGGAAACTACCGCCAGTGCGGGTGAGTTAATGGCGTTTAATGGGTTGACTGCAGAAGCATTGACTAAGCGGGCTATTGAGTTGGTGCATTAAATCATAGCATATATTATAATGTAATATACCCATCTAGAGGTTTACCTAGATGGGGTTTACTATTCGTAAAGATTCGATGTATAAAACCACAATAATTAATCCAATCAATTTCCAAACTCCAAAATTTTTTTGCCCTCCTCAAAATGGTGAGATTATTAATCTCTAATAGTAGGCAATATTTTATTGGTAAAAGTATCAATTAAGGGTATTTATGTCAGGTATTTGAATGCGAGGACGAATGGGGAAACGAACTTGCAGCTAAAGTTATTGTACCCCGAAATCAGACTTATGAAGATGTTTGACAACGGTGGCTAAGAGAGAGAAATATTTTAATAAATCTGCGGCATCCAAATATAACTTATGTAGATACTTCATTTGAATGTGAAAATACTTTTTATATCATTCTTGAACGTTGTCATTTTATACTAAACAAGGTGATGGAAATACAACAATATGATATACGTGAAGCTTTACTGTCATACATTGTAAGAGATATTTTGCAAGCACTTGACTTTATTCACAATAAAAAGGAAGGCTATGTTCATCTAGATATACATCCGCGTAATATTTTTGTATTTGAAGTAAAAGATTTTGAAGTAAAAGATATAATTGTTCCAGAGAAAGATCCTATTTACCAGTTTAAAATAGGTGATTTGTGAATAAGTAGATCTGAAAAATATTTGAGTGCTTCTAATACAATGACAAAATGGATGCTACCTCCAGAGCATTTTAATCAAATAGAATTTCGGAAAATTCAGCGTCAGGTAGATATATACCACACTGTATTATTACTATTAAGTCTGCCTCTTGCATACGTTTCACAATTCACGCAACAAGGAATTTTAGATGGAAAGCCACGCTAAATAGCAGAAAATCTTTCTTCGCCATATAGTGACGCAATAGCGAGAGCATTACATAGGCACGTTGCTGACAGAACTGAATCAGCACTCGATTTTTGGTGTGAAATATTAGAAGCAAGCAAACTTTAGCGTAATTAATAATGGGTTGGTTTCTTAGGGTGATTTGACAAAAGAAACCTACCAATTGAATGATTTAGATCTCCAACTCCTATAATTAATTATTTACCTGATGAAAAAATCCTGAAAATAAGTCGGGTATCTTTAACTTTGCAAAAATTCACAACCTCATAATCATTGATACTGTTAGATCATAACGATGTAATATAATAGGACTTACCCATTCACAAAGTAGCAAAACAGTGTAGTGATAAAAAATGTCATCTACTTAGCAGGTATCGGAGAATTAGAGAAAT
>CAKZGI010000377.1 GCA_936914905.1 uncultured Trichormus sp.
TCGTGATCGCACCTACCCACGATCCTCATAGTGTTCGCATGTTAGAGGTGCCACATGACGTGAGATGGCCCGTACACGAGACCGAAAAACCTAGCACAATTAATCGCGTAACGCGTATTCACCCGGTCGGCTACGACATAATCACCTTTAAGTGATCCTGTTTTATTGGGACAATCCTGTTTTACTTCCTGTGGCATTGCAAACCACTGTGTTGTCAACAATTTTTTTTTTCTTATGTGTATAAAATGGCATTAAGGCACTAAACTAGGTTAAAGTGTGGGAGTATGTTACGTGCACACGTTGGTCAGGGTTGAGTTATGACATATATTTTGGTCTAGGCTCCTATTTCTCCTTTATTCTAGATTTTTCCCTCTTATATCCTATATAAAGAGGGTCCTTTGTATCATTGAGGAATAGGAGGAGTTCATCCTCTCTCTCCCCTACGATGCGGTGATAGTGCGGCTCTTTTGTAAAAAGTAGAAATTAGTAAATCAATAGGAAGTAAAACGATTATTTAGAAAATGACATGGGGATAAAACTCCATGTTTTAAAAGTATCACTGGTCGATATTCTTAACCATTCCACATTGGTCGATATTCTGGACCAATTTGTAGAGACTAATCTCGTTATACCAAAAAATCAATGGAGACAAGACATATACGATTAGTACCATGTTGTTCAATGGTGGGCTTAGTGAAGATCAAAGCCATTTTAACTTAGTAAGGTCTGTCAGAACCGCTCAAGTTCTAAGTTAACTTAGTAAGGTCTGTCAGAACCGCTCGAGTTCCAAGTTAACAAGGTCTTTCCTGGATCTTTTCTTTTTCTCCTTGCAACAGAAAGGTCACTCCATGGTTTACCATATTAGGATGATGCCCCTCCCTCCCCCCAAAAAGGACTTAACTAGGGCTCCCACGACAAGGTTAGGGTTGCCAGTTAATGATAGGGTTAGGGTTAGGGCAGATTCAGATTTTCATAGCCTTTACATTTTCTTTATGGGTGGAGGCCTCCATGGCGATGGTTAGGGCGGTTGTTCCACGCCGTCCACCCCCGAGCCTGGACATAGGCGAGTCGTCGGCTCTCTCGTGTCCCACAACGTTAGAGCTTGGATGCCTTATGACACCTCACCACATCCTACGGAAGGTGATATAGAGAGCAGAATTATGATATAACTCGCCTGATGATGTACTCAAGGATTGGAATGGCCCTGTTTATATCAGAGAAGAGAAGGCCCGCTCCAAGATAACCTGAAGTAGGGTGTGCATGAAACGAAGCCACACACACCACTGCATTGCTTTGGCCAAAAGTGTAGGGTTTTAACCTTATGCGGGGTGGTCCAACGACGACATCATGCGAGCTCGAGGCGGTCTCACAAATAACGCACGTTCTAGAAGGGATGGTAGGAGGAGAAATGAGTGCGGGACGGTTGGCGTATCCATTTGCACGTTGATAAACAAGACGGCTTCGATGGAGGGTACGAGAGCTGCTCGTGCGCGAAGAGCATGTTCGTGTTTGCACAAGAAGATCTGGTGTACGCGCGAGACTTGTTCGATCATTTGGTCGAAGAAGGTGCGGTGCGTTTAGATGGGGAGGCCGAAGACACGAACGGAAGTGATCACCGCATCGACCCTTTTGAGCACATCGAACAATACATCGCCAGCAAAGGAGATGGGCTGAGAAGAAGAAGTCGAACAAAGAAAGCGTGAGGTAGCATTCGCCGACAAGAACCGTGAGAAGCATGAGTTTCCGGATTACATTAGGCTGGATCACGGTCCCCCGAGGGCAAAACGGATGAAACACGGCCTCCTGGTCACCGTCGCCAAGAAGGTGAGGAAACATGCGACGAGAAAGAAGGTGATGAAGGAAGGATAAGTCGAGAGATCAACAAACGAGAAATCGACGTGGAGATTGATAAAATACAAGGAAGCGTGCGTGCTCGCTCAAAGAACTATCGGCGATGAAGGAAGCATATCGTCGAGAACGCCATCAAAACTATCGTCGTCATCGAGGGAAATGACATGAACGCCGACAGACAGCAACAAAAACATCGCCCAGGGAGGCCACGCCAACGTCGTTCGTAACATTGACATCTAGACGAAAAAGACCGTCAACAAAAACGAACTGCTACGTACGTCATCGACATCGAAAAGGCTCTGACCGTCCGTATTCACAGATTACGCCGTATCAGAGATCGTTGTCGACGGCCACCACACCGATGAGTGACTAATTAATGAATTACGGGTTAACGATCTGTAAGTAGCATGGGTTACGATAAATTTGCAAGAGGAAGGAAGGAAGGACATGAATCGATCGATGGCGGGAAAGCAAGAAAAGTAAAAGCCGGGAGATCCCTATGCTGTTCATTTTTGTGTCGTGGGCCAAAAATGAATCCCACCTTGTTGTTTTCTCCCACATGGAAGAGGTCGTCATTTTCCTGTGTGCGTGGGGTGGCCTTGTTATCCCACATGCCCAGGCACCGGCGTGGGCTTCCTATAAAGCAAGAGCCAAGGGAGAGCTAGGGCTCTTCTCTCCCAACACCAACCAACTCCTGCGACCGCCTGAGAGGAAGCCATGGCAGCAGCAGTCGCAATGTTGCTCTGCATCATCATCCGCCTGCGCACCATGCTATCTGCCGACCTCATCTTCCTCCTCGTTCGCCGATACTTCCGCCTCCTGCACAAGTGGGAGCAGGGAGTGGTGGATTCTTTCGAAGACATGGTGGAATGCGTGGACCTGTTTCTTCTGGGAACGCCGACCGGAAATCTTCATTCGGTGGCAATCCCAGTGCCAAGAGAGTGGCACGACTACTTGGATCTATTCCCTGTCATGGACTGTGCAGAAGACCGACACAGAATGTGGTCCTGCTGCTGCTGCTGCGCAGACTCCGAAGCCTGCTGAAAATCAAAAGAACAAGAACAAGAAAAGAAAAGAAAAAGAAAAAAGCAGAAAGTGGCAGCCTGCTGAAATCAAAAGAACAAGGAAAGAAAAAAAGCAGAAAGAAGAAAATGGACATGGCAGATTCCAAAGCCTGCGAAGAAAAGAAAAGAAAAGCGAAAAAAAAAAGAAAAGAAAAGAAAAGGAATCGAAGCCTGCCCTGCTCAGACTGAAGGCATCGAAAGAAAAAGAAAAAGAATCAACAAGAAAAGAAAATGGAGAGAACAAAAAAAGAAAAAGAAATCTCCACGTCTTCCATCACCGCCCCCCCCTCTCTCCTCCTCTTCTTCTTCTTCTTCTTCTTCTTCTGCTGCTGCTCGCCATATCTTCCACCCACCCTCTAGGGGGCTTCCATGGCTACTGTCTGGCAGGCAGTAGCCCATGGAGGCCTCCGCCCAACTTTGAAAAAGAAAAAAAAAAATGGAAGAAGCAAAAACCCTACCCCTTCTACTACAGGGGTGTCCGGGCAATAGCCATGGAGGCCCCCACCTACAAAAAAAGGACAGAAAAGGGAAAGCATTTTCCTACTTCCACGTGCTAGAATTAGTTTAGGCGTAAGGAGTCGTCATCATCATCATAACAAACTGTTTGTTACCAAGCCCTCCCTGCTCTTCTGTTTTGCAGCTAGTTTTCTAACCCTAATCTATCATGCTGCAGCTTTGAAGTCTGCACTGTTTGCAGGGTGCAGCGATAAACAAGGCTTTATATGATATGCTCGCACACATGCTCAGTTTCTGTATATACAGATCTATCCATCCCCGACAATGGATAAGAGTATGCGGATGATTGGGCGAATTATATAAATGAAATCTGTTTGGAGAAACCCACAATACCAAATGTTTCATGGTCGTTGTGGCTATCATCTAAGGATTTCCCTACGACAACAGGGGAGCAATATTTTGCAAAGTTCGAGGCAGACTCCAACTGCAACCATACCAGGAAGTTCGAGGCAGACTCCAACTGCAACCATACCAGGAACGCAGCACCCGATGATTCTTCACAGCCCTTTCCGAGGTTTAAAGGCCCTCGTTTACTCTAGATCCTTCCATCCTATACCATCCTCTCCTTTCCAATGTGGCGTGTACGATCCTAGATATGGGCTTAGCCTAGCTCAACTCGTCATGTATTAAGAAGATGTGGAGCTGCTGACAGATTCGAATGGAGTCGGTCCATCTCAGAAATTTTGTCGCCAGAAGGTCAATCCTTCAAATATCAGGCTTCCGTTTGCAAACAAAAAGAAATCCAGCAGATCGTCCATCTGCTGCTACACCAACTCCTGGAGCATCCATTTGTGCAAAATTCCGTACAATCTAGGGCCTACAAAGGTACACCAGACGTGGTAAAAATCTCGTCTGATGAAGCCATAAACATCTTGCCCGGAACGAATCCATCCTCGGCATTTTTTTCCACGTCTCGAACACACATTGGACATCGCAGAGAGGAGTATTCGGCATTTCTTGCACGCTAGCACCTGCGTAGAAGCCAGCCATCAAGACATATGCTATGGGGCAGCGCAAAAGTTCTGAGATTCATAAGTATGTATAGATGAGCGCATAAGTTATTGTACTTGCATGGCCGTTTTCAGTATCTGCAGCAACTATTCCAATCATGATATAACCGATTTCACTCATACAAGAGTATGCTAGCATACGTTTCCCGCTTGTTTGAGTACGGGCTATTCGATTCTTGTTGTGTCACACGATCAACAGCAAAATCTCCCAACCTCCACATTTTCCCATCTCTTACAAGCAGCCGGCCTAGAGAGCACGCCAGCCACTGGAGTAATCAGAACATGGCATTGGCTGAATCGCAGATGGCGCCTTTGCAAACATCCCTGCAGATCCAAACACCGTCACCCTGCAAGTAAGTCGCTTCAAGTTTGGCCTGATACCATATCTTTCACTCATGTTTCCGCTATATAATTGTGCCTCATCAAGCAACCCTGAATGACGACTACATGCACTCAAAACACATACGAAAGTGATTGCATCTGGAGAGAGACCCTCTCCTTGCAACCTTGCAAAAACAGCTTAATGCTTCACGGCCGTCACCCCATCGTGCATCGTCAGACATAACCAAGTCCCTATGTTAAGCTCTTCTAAAACCTCTCTTGCTTTAGAAAGCACACCGCATTCGGCATTCGTAATCCACCGAGCCAGTGCCAGGCACACTATCTTTCTCCAACAACACGTTCATAGCAGTGAAGCGCTTCATGAGTTTCTCCGTGCTGATATTTGAGTGAACCAGGAGACCGTGTTCCGGACATGAAGCGCATCATGCCCTCGTGTGCTTTAGTAAGCATATTACATTCAGCATACATGCCCGCCGAGGCACTTTCAAGTACCGTATCTTTCCTCAACAGGTCCCTTCTCACAATCTCACTGTGAGTGTTCTTGCACTCATCGATAGCTCCTATGCTTCCACAAGCTGCCACGATGCAAGCGAACGTGATTGCATTTGGCGAGATCACTTCGCATTGCATATCACAAGCATGCCACATGTTGTTGCATACATGTTAACCCTAGAATTGCCGACTACCACGTTTCCTAGCATTCGTATCATGAATCTCTTTACCTTCGTGTACATCTTTCGTGTCACCGCATGCCTTAAGAATGCAGGTAAATAAGACCACATCTGGAGAAAGACCCTCTCGGTCCATTTTCTCAAAACCATCCACTGCTTCATGACCTCCCCCATGTTGCGCAGACCCAGCAATAAGTTCATTCCAACAGACCACGCTTTGACGGCAAAGTTCAGCATGCACCTGCTCTGCTTTGCAAAGCATAGTACCACATTGAGCATACATATCCACCAAAGCATTACAAAGTACCACCCTTCTTCTCCGAAAGACCCATATTTACAATCTCACGAAGAATCGTTTGGCAGCATATAAGGATGGCATAGTAAACGACAGGCTGATGCACACTCCTCCAATCGCTGATGCCATATTAGGAATTGGCACAACACAACTATTCATTACCCTGGAACATCCCGGCACACTGCAGAAGAAAAACAATTGCTCAATGTCATGTTGGAGTTTGATGGTTGTACACATCCAGAGTTCGGGAGTGTTGCTGACATATACAAGCTTCTACATAGTATTTAGGACAGTAAGTTAAGAGTCGCAAGCGGCTCCCGAGCATCCATGTCCCAAGTTTATGGCTAGAAATTCTGCACGCATGTTTGAAAGTTTCTCCACGACTTTATCGGCTTTCCTAATGCTTGTCTCATGTTTTCAATTAACTGTCTCATGTTTTCAATTAACTGTCTCATGTTCACATATCATGCACTTGCCTCAAAAGCTGAGGGCTCAGAATGACCATCCATCCATGACATCAACTCCATGCTGCACGCGATGGCCTAAGAGATGACACGAGGAGATCCAGAGAAGGTGAATGTTCCTGAAACGTCGTGGAATCTTCACCAATGTGACTTGCGTTCGAGCGACATGTATGTGAACCGAATCCTGTGGTAATTGCAGTCGGATTACCTGATTTATCAAGCACCATATTACACCCAAGCATTCGAAAAGGCGGTCTTATTCCTACAGAGGTGACGCCATGCAACCTCCATGCCTTTATCACATGGTTTCACGCAAAGTCCGAGCTGTTGGAACAATCTGCTGAGTTGTGATATGATGTCTTCCACCTTTTCCTGTGCAAATTGGCGAGTAACTCAGGAATACATATGATGAAAATAACCCATGCAAATGGCCAAGGAAAATGTACTTACAGTTGCCTCATAATTCTTGTGGCACCACCGGGGAGGCTTATGAGCTTCTAAATATGCTTCAAATAAGTTCAGGTAAGAGGTGTGGTCACCCTGAAATATAACACTTAGCTATGCACCACACCATGCTTCAATGCCGAAGGCATGCCGCAATCGGTGAGCCATACAGGATAACATAAGGGGAAAAAATCAGAAAGACCAAAGCCTCCTCCATTCCCTATTTCCTGAAATGTGTTTGCCGAATCCTTCGAAGTGACGACAATATATTTTTCTCCGACAGCGCATCTGATCGAAAGCCAGGAAACAAAACGAATGTATGCTGCCTGAGTGAAGGAAGATCTGACAGCGTTTAGGTATTTCTGACTTTTCCCCGATGATTAAAAGTTTCTGACATGCCTCCGCTGCGCGAACTGTACGTCCATCCAGTTCTTTCTGTCGGCCTCTCATAGGAACCCGGACGGACTGCATTCACCTTCATAATCGAGAGAGCGGAAAGAAAGAAAACCAAGCACTGCATAAATAATCTTACCAGAACTGACAGTGCTGCGGAAGTGTTGCTGACATATACAAGCTTCTACCTACTACATTCACGTTCCTTTCCTTTTCGATATGTTACGTTGCTGGATCTTCTGCTACCATCTCTTTACTGCATCTCCATCTACATTGAGGGGAAGCTCTAGGATCCCTGTCCATGCTTGTCAGTTATACTCTTTCCCCATCCAAAAACCCACCCCGCTCTAGCTCATCCCTCTTTACATTACTGAAACTCCTCTTGGCCACCTGGAATCTGTAGCATAATATCAATATATGGATAGCGTTCATCAATCGACCAAAGTGGGAAAGTAACAAACATTCCGGCAGATAGATACAGCTACAGTAGCATTGTAGTTCCTGAACTCCTCAGAGGTAGGAATATGAAATTGGTTGGTTAGAGTGGTTTGGCTTAGGTTTGAAAACTTGTGACGGTCTTGTTTCGAGGTAATGCCTCAGCAATATGCTTGTAACCACGGTTTAGACAGTTTATTTTGGCTTGACCTGCGGTTCAAACGGGTTTTAGACAGTTCATTCTAGTTGTGCAGTCTACTTTTGAATCTGAGCTAGAAGCCCAAAGTTCACCTATAAGCTACACGGTGATAGGAAGCTTCATGAGCTCCTCATCAGGTCTATCAAAATGCTTGGGCATCGAATCGAGTCCAAACAAGACAACTTTGAAGGAGGCTGCTCATCCTCGGCGATTCTCATCGCTTCTTATTTGTTGCCTGAACACTTCTCGGTCACTCTTTTGGGTGGGCAAGCTACGGAATCTTTCAATCTTTTTCTAAGATGAAAAAAAGAGTATTTGGAAGGTAGCAAGATACTTACTTTGACGAAAGCTGAACGCAAGCAAATCATAAAAACATATCACAAATTTCCCGAAGCAATACTCTTAATCCGAATAGATAAAAAAACAAGCAACCACGATATTCTAATTTGTTGAAACACGAAATACCATGTAACATAAGAGTGGCCAAACATGGAATTCCCTCATTGGACGCGTCCACTTGGGTGCCACCGCTATCGCTCACATATATTGGCAACAACACAATCAATACGCACAAGACAGATGTACGGCTTTTGAACCTGCACATCACAGGCCATAGGAACCCAGACGGACTGCATTCACCTTCATAATTGAGAGAGAAAGAAAAACAAGCACAGCATAAATAATCTTACCAGAACTGACAGTGCTGCGGAAGTGTTGCTGACATATACAAGCTTCTACCTACTACATTCACGTTCCTTTCCTTTTCGATATGTTACGTTGCTGGATCTTCTGCTACCATCTCTTTACTGCATCTCCATCTACATTGAGGGGAAGCTCTAGGATCCCTGTCCATGCTTGTCAGTTATACTCTTTCCCCATCCAAAAACCCACCCCGCTCTAGCTCATCCCTCTTTACAGTACTGAAACTCCTCTTGGCCACCTGATAGTACTCCATGGATGAGATGAGAAACTGATAAGGTTCCTTCACTTCTGTTTGAATGACACAGAACAGAACAGAAACAATGAATGACATATAAAACTGGATTCATATAAACACACAGGAGAGCAAAAAAAGACCACATTTACAACCGCGCCTGGGAGTTTCTCACCTACCACATATTTTGCATGATTGATATATAAGAAGATGATTTTGGGGAAATTCGCCTTCGTAAAAAGTGGACACAAAAGAAATGGATGAGAGATAGTACGTATCATTAACAGGAAATCACTAAAAACCTGTAGCACAATATCAATATATGGATAGCGTTGATCAATCCACAAAACTGAAAAATTCTCGTAACATCTTAATCAATCGAAACAAGATATCATGTAGAAAGAGTTACATCACAAAGATCTCCACTAGCTGCAAGCACGTTTATTGTTTGCAATAATCAAGACCACCTTGAAATCATCAACAAAAGTTTGCTTCGATTCCGACCAAGTAGCGAAATAAATTTGCTATAAAAAGGGACAAAGTTATACAAAATTAGCCCCCAAGTTTCCGACAATCGGGTTACATTAGGTTTCGGTTTTTGTGCACATCTTATCTCATCAGAGAAACAGACAGACAGACACAGAGCAACCATCTCTACATCATCATTAGGTAGCCATTGACATATGATCTCCGCTGTTAAAAGTGGAAGTGAAATTCGGTCGTCCATCAGCAGGCTATCACCTGAGTACATCATAGCATCGCCCGACATTTTGGAATCATCAAATCAGACATTATGCAGCAGTAATGTTCCTCCCTGTCATCAAATAAGGTTTTGTTATTGCATGTTCCTCCTTTGTACCACATGAAGCAGACTGGAAGAAAGAGCACATGGTATCTTGCCAGAATGCATTTCTAAGTAACGTGAATCCTTTCCTATCTCGGCCGTTCTTGACTTGCGCATGAGCATCTTCACATTCTCGTTGCACTTGATCGTCGGGTTATACCGGTGCCATCAATCGAAGAACTTCTCTCATCAAGGATTGCAGACCCAGTATTTGGAACAGTAAGTTAATAGTCGCAAGCGCCTCTCGAGCATCCATGTCCCAAGTTTATGGCTAGAAATTCTGCACACATACATGCATATCAGACCTCGTGTTTGAAAGTTTTTCCACGAGTTTATCAGCATTCCTAATGCTTGTCTCATTTTTTCAATTAACTGTCCCATGCTCACATATCGGGCATTTGCCACAAAAGCTGAGGGCTTGGAATGACCATCTATGACATCAACTCCATGCTCCACTCGATGGCCTTAGAGATGACACGAGGAGATCCAGAGAAGGTTAATGTTCCTGAAATGTCGTGGAATCTTCACTAATGTGACTTACCTTCGAGCGACATGTATGTGAAACGAGTCCTGTGGTAATTGCGGTCGGATTACCTGATTTATCGAGAACCATATTACACCCAAACATTTGAAAAGGCGGTCATATTCCTACAGAGGTGACGCTTGGCAACCTCCGTGCCTTTATCACATGATTTCACACGATGTCCGAGCTGTTGGAGTAATCTGCTGAGTTGTGATATGATGTCTTCCACCTTTTCCTGTGCAAATTGGTGAGTAGCTCAGGAATACGTACGATGAAAATAACCCATGCAAATGGCCAAGGAAAATGTACTTACAGTTGCCTCATAATTCTTGTGGCACCACCGGGGAGGCTTATGAGCTTCTAAATATGCTTCAAATAAGTTCAGGTAAGAGGTGTGATCACCTTGAAATATAACACTTAGCTATGCAGCACACCATGCTTCAATGCCGAAGGCATGCCGCAATCGGTGAGCAGTATAGAATAACGTAAGGGGAAAAAATCAGAAAGACCAAAGCCTTCTCCATTCCCTATTCCCTGAGATGTGTTTGCTGAATCCTTCGAAGTGACGACAATATATTTTTCTCTGACAGCACATCTGATCGAAAAACAGGAAACAAACCGAATGTATGCTGCCCGAATGTATTTCTGACTTTTCCCCGATGATTAAAAGGTTCTGACATGCCTCCGCTGCGCAAACTGTACGTCCATCCGATGCCTTCTGTCGGCCTCTCATAGGGACCCAGACCGACTGCATTTACCTTCACAATTGAGAGAGCAGAAAGAACGAAAAACAAGCACAGCATAAATAATCTTACCAGAACTGACAGTGCTGCAGCAACCGTAACCAGCTCCAAGAGTAGCCCAGTGCACAAGACGCAACCAGTGGCCTTCCAAGAATCGGGTGCTGCATAACATAGAAAGAACATACAAACCAGAAATCTAAGCCAGCTACTATACTAAGAAAACCTTATAGACAACATCAGTGTGAACATTTCCATTTTGAGCATTGCTTGCGGGCTTGACGTTAGTGGAGGACTTGCACATCCAATGGTGATACGAAGCTTCACGGGTCCCTCATCAGGTCTATCAAAATCCTTGGGCATGGAATCAAGTCCAAACAAGACAACTTTGAAGGAGGCTCTTCGTCCTCGGCGATTCTCGGTCTGAACACTTCTCGGTCACTCTTTTGGGTGGGCAAGCTACGTTCTCCGAAAAAGCTTTCAACCCTTTTTCTAAGATGAGAAAAAAGAGTATTTGGAAGGTGGCAAGGTATTTACTTTGACGAAAGCTGAAAGGAATGCTGAAATTTCAGCTCCCAATCCGACATTCTAAGTATTTGGAAGGTGGCAAGGTATTTACTTTGACGAAAGCTGAAAGGAATGCTGAAATTTCAGCTCCCAATCCGACATTCTAATGGCGATTCTGATTGCACGAATGGTTTCGGAATCGGGGTAACAAACAGTCCAGTATAACCAGTGTTCAATGTTTCCAATGCTTATCTAGGTGGATTTCCACTATTAAAAGCGCGCGCGGTGTGACGCGAAAAACATTAACTTGAGAAGAAGATGAACCCGCTATGATTGATACCACCGTTGGGTGCATGTAGAAGTGTGAAAGACACACCAGAAGCACAAATGCAGCAAGACACATGGAGAAGAGGACAGCTGGAATAGCTCTCCTACGCATGAAGTGCAAAGTACCGCCACATATATGATACGAGTGAATCAAGTACCCTACTTCCTGAAATGTCTCTGATGAATCCTCCAATGTGACGACAATATATATTTTTCTCTGACAACACATAAGAGTGAAAATCAAGAAACAAACTGAAATGTATGTTGCTTGAGAGAAGGAAAACCGAACAGCATCGAGGTGTTTCTGCCCTTTCCCTTATCATGATCAAAAGGTTCTGACATGAAGCCAACTGTGGTATGCCAAGTTGTCCTGCTTTGGCAAGACAACATCCAACAAATTTCCCAAGGTCTCTCTTTCTAGCGTTCTATTGACCCAGACTACAGGGGATGGGTAATATCTCACAAAAACACATCATAAATTTGCCGAAGCAATACTCTCGATCCGAAAAGATAAAAAGGCAAGCAAACACGATATTCTAATCTGTTGAAACACAAAATACCTTGTCACATAAGAGTGGTCAAACCCACTTTGTGATGGATGGGCTGGCACGACGGAGGCTCTATCCCCGCAACTACCTGATAATACATAATCGATGATTTGATCGGACAAGAGCATCCAAGTATTAGCTCTGATAATACATACATAATCAATAGCTGAAATTAGCATAGCATCCAAACCCATAAAGACTATGACTTACGAGTTTTTCCGTCCCAAAGAATGCCAGCTTCACAACACCATCTTGATCCTCAAGAACATTGACCTGCATGGCATCCCTGTAACATGGACGAAAAAGTTTATGCCGATGTCTCTAACATCCCTGTGGCCTATCTATAATTTCAAACTGTTTATCGTAAACAGAATGGAGTCAGTTTGGAAGTTTTGTGTCATCAATATTTCGTTCGATTAAAGAGGAGGAAAACGAGGATATTTTGTTATTGCAAACTTGGAAAAGGAGAAAGGTACGGTGTTGGAGCATCATCCACGCAAGACATACTTGGAATTTCCACTTGGGTGCCACCGCTATCGCTGACATATATTGGCAGCAACACAATCAATACGCACAAGACAGATGTACGGCTTTTGAACCTGCACATCAAATGCCATGTGTCCGATGAGCACTTTTTCGAGTGCCATGTTAACTTCCAATGTTGTTTCATACGTAAAAGTAACGACACAAGGCAAGCATTCAAGGGGTCCATCATTCTGGATACATAAAATACACTCATCGACACAAGAACGCCGATAAAGCGAAACCGGGTGGGTAACCCATCCGCAGACATATTAAAAATCCTCTTCCAACCATCGAGAAACTATATATACATAATTACATCGCATCAAGCAAGTGAAATCACAACAGTTAAATAACCTCATCAAAAGACATAGCCCGGTAACCGTGTCGTATCATCACCGGGCTAATCTGAGGGGAAGAAATAGCTATTATCACCTGCAGATCAGCCGTTGGTCTTCATAATCGAGCAACTTATGGGTGACACCCCGGTCGCGAACAAGATTGCACGATGTCATTCGTTTGCATGGTCGGAATCGTTACGAACCTCACGAGATATAGCCGGAGCCTGGAAGGATGGTGTTGCAATCTGCTGATACGAGATGAGATCGAAGCGGGCGATGAATGCCTTCTGGAAGAATGAAGCTCGGGCCGGGCTCCCGAAAGCTCTTCTTGTTACTGCATGGTCCCGGACATTTGCAAAGGGCGGACTGGAAGAAAGAAAGAGAAGAATCTGATGTAGCATCTTGTGAGAATGCATTCCTAGATAAAGCGAACCATTTCCTATGCGGGCCGTCCTCGACATGCACATGAGCATCTTCCGATTGAGCATCACGCTGACAGCAGCATGTGGGCTATCTGTCACTATCCTTAAAAATCCACAGCATGTCTGGTTTGAATCTTCCCTAACCAAGATCACTGCATGTTGATCCAAAACTGGAGAATGGCACGCGCGCGCGTGTGTGTGTGTGTGTGTGTGTGTGTTCATACCTGTTTAGACTTGGTGGTTGCTGGGGGGTTACTCCTCTTCCTCCTCGTCGACATCGATCGATCGATTGTAGCACCCGAATCCAGCGAAGAGTATAACAGATACCCTGCAAGTCTAAAAGAGCTATTTTTGGGAAGATGAGGAGCGCTGGCAGACAAGCAAAATTGCATAAGAATGGATATGCGGATCACTCCTTATTCAGCGGATGGATGAGATGTGGTAGGGACCTCACAGAGAGAGAACAGGCCTTGGGAATTTTGATGAGCAGGAAAAAAATCCCTTAAACAACCAAATAGACATGCCATGACATGACATGCATGCATGCATGCACGCACGCAACAGGAAAGGAACTGAAACATGTAGTGAAGACCATAAGAAACGCATGCACGCAGACAGACACATTATCCATGTGGAAGAGTTTTCCATGGAGGCCCCCTAGAAGGTGGTAGTAGAGTGTACAGAAGAAGAAGAAGAGGAAGAAGAAGCAAAGATCTAAAAAACTCCTCGCTTCTTCAACTGCTCCACATGAGTTGCCATTGACAGGCTTCGCAATCAAAAATGTTGGCAGCAGCACATGTGCATATAATAATAATATATCTGTACTTCCACTTGATGACATGCAAAACTGCGACAATAAAAGCAGCTTGGTCATTGTCTCGGTGTGTGCAAATCATCATACTCCGTAATGCTGCATCACATGCACAGACGGAATGCATCCGAATCATCTACAACTACTGAAGCAGACAAACTGGTAAGTAGGGTACCGCAGCTGACTGACTACACCTGAAGTAAGTCCCTTTGTTTGGCGCAGTTTGCAAACAATGCATGTGGGTACTCCGATCTTGCTTGTCCTTCCTTTGCGACACTGTTGTGTAAGTGTGTCCATGGTGAGTACTCGAACCCTTCATTCTTATTTGACGTAGAATCTTTTCTGATAGCCTCGGTTCGACATATGCTCTAAAACATGGCATTCCCAATCAGGAATCACGTTAAGCGTTGTAACTCCGATGCACTCGTGTTCTTATAGATAGGAACGCTGACTGAATCCTAGGCTTAATGTTACCTTACTGTGTGGAGTTTGGAGCATTTCCTTTATCGCTTCCTCTACACCTCCCATGCCAACAGCAGAAACTGTTCGGAATACCTTTACCTTATCTCGGCAACCTCAACTACCCGCCTACAGAGAGCTCTTACGAACGTGTCGCATCGCCAGAGATTACGGCTACCTAAAAACAATTTGCAAAAGCGGTCAGCATGAATGAATCATAAGACCAACGCTATGAACCAGAATCTGTTCTGCTTTCGCTTTCGTGAAAGCTTAGGGTTCGTCTTTCTTTTCGTTTTCTTCTTCTTCTTCTTCTTCTTCTTTCTTCCTTCCCCCCCCCCCTTCGTGTGGGTGCCTCCATGACCATCGCCTGCCAGACATTAGCCCCTTAGAGGTGGAAGAGGCAGAGGTTACGGAGCGTGTTGAAGGCGGCCGCAGTTACTAGAAAATACTGCTGCTGGCGATCCATTTAGATTTCAATCCTCGTCTTCCATCCGAGACCGATCCATTTTCCCATGGTCAAGGACAGCAAGTGGATCGAAGTAGCCAACGTTAGCATCCAGAATGTCTTATGTACTACTTCTTCTCTCTCCCAACCCATGCATGACCTTCGATCTCTTTCTCCTCTCTCCCAACCCATGCATGACCTTCTATCCCTTTCTCCAGCTTTCGCATTCGGAGGAGGAATTGGAGAGAGGCAAGCTAGGCGTTACGTGCACACGTTGGTAAGGGTCGAGTTACGGCATATATTTTGGTCTACCTGGCTCCTATTTCTCCTTTATTCTGGATTTTTCCCTCTTATATCCTATATAAAGAGGGTCCTTTGTATCATCGAGGATCAAGAGGAGTTCATCTCATCTCTCCCCTATGGGACGTGAGAGCACCGACGGTTCGCCTACGCCCAAGCTCGGGGCTGGACGGTGTGGATCGCCCGCCATAACTTCGGGATTTGGTAACTATGTTCGTTCGATCTATTCGTATTTTAAGATTCGTGGCGTCAAGGTCTTGACAGTTGGTATCCGAGCCACGTTCCTCTTCTTTCTTTGTTTGTTTTCGAATCCGTTTGATTGATGAACCTACGTCGAAAGATGTAGGTGTTCATGATCAGATTGAAACAAACAACAGAGGAACCAAGTATCTTTTTCTTTCCTAGATTCGTTCTCATTCGAATAAGTTTCAGCATGTGTAACTTAAATGGCAAAAAGATTATTTGAGAAAAATGTAACTCGTAATAAAAAGAATATCTTGATTAAATCAATGTGTTTGCAAGGGATCAAACCCATGATGGTTCGATCTAGCTCCGATTAGACTACCGATGCGCAATGAACTTTATTGATAATTAGAACGAAGATTACGTATGATTAGAGTTCATTGAAGGCCTATGGCAAAAGAAGAAGAAAACAAAAAAGAGAGATCGTAGTCCAGAACCATTGAAGCGTGATGAGAATCATAAGTTGCAAAGAGACGTGCAGGAAACTGAGGGAGTTGTGGTTGTTGCTAGGGTTGGGATGATCGCTGCACATCTACATGTTGACCTCACTTCCTCTGCAGCAGGCTAATAATGATCATCAACGGCCCTTCATCTTCCAACACTGAAGGTCCCTGTCATGACTCCTGCAACAGGCAACAACAATTGTCATTAGATCAATCGATGTTGTTGCTGCACCATAAGGCACTTTGACATGCGATCAGGACGTGTCTGCTGCAGTAGATGTCTCTGTCACTGTTGCATAGCCTAATGTCATCACAGTTGCAGGCCAAAAGTGTGTCGTTTCTGCAAGCAACAACAATCACGTTGGTGCTGCAAGCGGGCAGATCAGTATGGTAGTGCAGGTGACAGGCATGTTGGTGCTCCAAGTGACAGGCACGTGGATGGTGGTGCCGTCGACAAAATTTTGAGTGGATGTTCTTGTAGGCGACAACAATCTACATGTTGTCATGTCTTCCAGCGCAGCATATGCCTGTTCATGAAGCCGCTTTCCCTGCTACACGTAATGATCGTTGTTTCAGCAGGCTATTCATGAGATCTTGTGGCTTCATTGGTTTTTGTTGACGGATAGGATCTTTTTCCACCATTTCCTCCACGATTGCAGCAAATCTTGGCCGCCTTAGCCTCGGCAACTCCCCTAATCACGCCTGAAATTAGGCAGTGATTATTATTGGCTGGCCGTCTTTGTTCCTCTCCCACGTCTGCAGTGCCGCCTATCTTCTCTATCATCTCCTACGCACGTCTACGCCTCAAAATCAAGCATTATTATGTATTTTTCTTATTTTCCCTCTCAAACCTAACCACGGTTACCCTCGCGGTTAGGTTGACGGCCCTAGCAAGGGCACCTCCCTATACTTTATGCAACCTTCTAGGGTGCATCACATCATCTATCATCCCCACACTCATCTCATCCACCATCCACATCACCTTAGATGGACAAACCAACGTGATGTATGCCTAGGTAGCAATCAGTTATGAGACGTCCTTAGAGTTGGAGATGGCCGTCGTCTTAAGCATACACGAGATGAGCAATCAGAGTGTGTTAACAGCTGATTAGACAAAGATTAGCATAAAGAAGATACAAAAGACCAGAATGACAGTGAAGAGGCACAAGAGAGAGTAACCGTACCGTATTCACAGAATGGCAACAACACGTGCGAATGATACAAACTTGGTTTTTAAGCAAGTTAGGGCAAAAGGCCCTTATTCTCCTAAATTACAAATATAGCCCAACTAGG